>CAVCAW010000015.1:0-4928 GCA_963600315.1 Bacteroidaceae bacterium
ACAGAGCAAACGCTCACCAAGAAAGTTTGGAACCTTGCCACCACACTGGCAGGAGTCGGAGTGGGCTTCACCGACTACATCACCCAGCTCACCTATCTCCTCTTCCTCAAGATGGACGACGAAAACACCAGGCTCTACGACGAGGAATCCGCCATTCCCGACGGCTTCAGGTGGTCAGACCTCACCGCCCTTGACGGCTTCGACCTCGTCAAGCAGTATGAAGATACCCTACGCACCCTCAGCCAGCAAAACAATCTCATAGGAACAATCTATACCAAGGCGCAGAACAAGATTGACAAGCCCGTCTATCTCAAGAAAGTCATCACCATGATTGACGAGGAGCAGTGGCTCATCATGGACGGCGACGTCAAGGGTGCCATCTATGAGAGCATACTGGAGAAGAACGGACAAGACAAGAAGAGTGGTGCCGGACAGTATTTCACGCCCCGTCCGCTGATAAAGGCCATGGTGGACTGCCTGCAGCCCCAGATTGGCGAAACGGTGTGTGACCCCGCCTGCGGCACGGGCGGCTTTCTGCTCGCTGCCTACGACTACATGAAGGTGCAGAGCGTGGACCGCGACAAGCTGATGTTTCTCAACAACGAGGCCCTGCATGGCAACGACATCACCCCGCTGGTGGTCACTCTCGCTGCCATGAATCTCTACCTCCATGGCATAGGCACTGGCCGCAGCCCCATCGTCTGCGAAGACTCTCTTGAGAAGGAGCCCGAGACACTGGTCGACGTCATCCTTGCCAATCCTCCCTTCGGGACCAGACCCGCAGGTTCAGTAGAGATAAATCGCCCCGACTTTTATGTGGAGACCAAGAACAACCAGCTCAACTTCCTGCAGCACATGATGCTGATGCTCAAGCCCAGCGGCCGCGCAGCAGTAGTGCTCCCCGACAATGTGCTCTTTGAGGGCAATGCCGGAGAAACCATTCGCAAGAAGCTCCTTGCCGACTTCAACCTCCACACCATTCTCCGTCTTCCTACAGGCATCTTCTATGCACAGGGCGTAAAGGCAAATGTCTTGTTCTTTACCAAAGGACAACCTACAAAAGAGATATGGTTCTACGACTACCGCACAGGAGTGAAGCACACACTGGCAACCAACAAACTGGAACGCCATCATCTCGACGACTTCGTAAGCTGCTATCATGCCGAAAATATCAACGACCGCAAGGAAACCTACGATGCAGAGAAGAATCCCCAGGGACGCTGGCGCAAGTACAGCGTTGACGAAATCACAGTGCGCGACAAGACGTCGCTCGACATCACCTGGATAAAGCAGGGCAATGACACAGAAGACTTGCCGCTCAGCCAACTCATGGCCAACATCAAGGAGCAGAGCCAGAGCATCAGTGAGGCAGTTGGCGAATTGGAAAAACTGCTGGGAAGCATAAATGAAGAGTAAGGGTATGGAAAAAAGTGTAAAAAGCGAGGATGCTCTCTTTGACCGTGTGTCAAGACTCATTGACGAAGCAAGAAATCACGTCAGAACTGCAGTCAACACAGCCATGGTATATACCTACTATAGTGTGGGACAGTATATCGTGGAAGATGAGCAACAAGGCGAGAAGCGTGCCGGCTATGGCAAGGCGATGTTGAAAGACTTGTCAAAACGGCTGACCAACAAATATGGAAAAGGATGGACGGAAGACACCCTTAAGAGATGTCGTTTTTTCTATAAAACGTATAGTTCAAACGCGATTGGGGCAACAGTGTTGCCCCAATCAAACGAGGCTAGCAACGTGGACCCAAATTCTGCTACAGTGTTGCGGGAATTCGCCCTCTCCTGGTCGCATTATCTCGTCCTTATGCGTATTGAAGACCCCGACGAACGCAGTTTCTACGAGATAGAGTGCCGCAACCAGAACTGGAGTGTGCGCCAGTTGCAGCGCCAGTACAACTCAAGTCTTTACGAACGCTTGGCTCTCAGTCGAGATAAGGACGAAGTGGTGCGACTGGCAAAAGAAGACCAAACCATAGAGAAACCAACTGACTTGCTTAAAAGTCCTCTCACGCTCGAGTTCTTGGGGTTGAAGCCCGATATAGCCTATTCGGAATCAAAACTCGAAGGGGCCATCATCAGCCGAATACAGACCTTTCTGCTTGAAATGGGGAAAGGATTCCTTTTTGAGGCCCGGCAGAAACGATTCACTTTCGACGAAGACAACTTCTATGTCGACCTAGTGCTCTACAACCGCCTGCTGCAGTGCTATGTGCTCGTCGACCTCAAGATAGACAAACTCACCCACCAAGACCTCGGACAAATGCAGATGTATGTCAACTATTTCGACCGCTATGTCCGCCAGCCCTTCGAAAAACCCACCGTCGGCATTCTGCTCTGCAAGGAGAAGAACGATGCGCTCGTGAAACTCACGTTGCCGAAAGATGCCAACGTCTATGCCTCTGCCTATCAACTATACCTGCCCGACAAAGCTCTGCTGCAAGCCAAGATGAAGGAATGGATTGATGAGTTTGAACATTATGAATTATAATTGTGCAGACAATAGCCACACATTTTGTCCTGCCTGTGGCTGGATAAAACATCTAAGCTAAAAGTTGTACCACCTTGGTCAAAGAACTTGTCAGTTAGAAGCAAATGGACACTAAAGCATTAAGGCAAAAGATACTCGACCTTGCCATTCACGGCAAACTCGTGCCACAAAATTCAAGCGATGAACCAGCATCGGTGCTGCTCCAGCGCATCCGTGAGGAAAAGGAACGACTCATCAAAGAGGGGAAAATAAAGAAGGGAAAGAAGACAAAAGGTACTTCTGATACGGCCCAGTATGGGAAGGTGCCGTTTAAAGTGCCGAGTTCGTGGGAGTGGACGACACTAGGCGAGATTGGAACTTGGCAAGCCGGTGCAACTCCAAGTCGTTTACAAAAAGATTATTACGGAGGCAATATACCTTGGCTAAAAACTGGCGATTTAATAGATGGTATAATAACATGCATCCCCGAAAATATTACAGAGAAAGCTGTACAAGAAACATCTGTAAAGTTAAATCCAACAGGAAGTGTATTAATAGCAATGTATGGTGCAACTATCGGCAAGATAGGTATTCTCGCATTTCCGGCTACAACTAATCAAGCTTGTTGTGCATGCGTAGACTATAAAGTCGAACAGATGTATTTGTTCTATTTCCTTCTTGCCAATCGTAACAATTTTATAGCTATGGGAGGTGGTGGTGCACAACCAAATATCTCTAAAGATAAAATAATAAACGCTCTTATCCCCCTTCCCCCTCTTGGTGAGCAGAAACGAATTGTTGAAGAAATAAAACGTCAGTTCTCGCTTATAAATATCATTGAGAATGGAAAAGCAAATATCAAATCGGCAGTTCAGCAAGCCAAAAGCAAAATCCTCGACCTCGCCATTCACGGCAAACTCGTGCCGCAAGACCCTAGCGATGAGCCTGCCGCAGAGCTACTTCGCCGCATCCGTGAGGAAAAGGAACAACTCATCAAAGAGGGGAAAATAAAGAAGGGAAAGAAGACAAAAGACACTTCTGATACGGCCCAGTATGGGAATCTGCCGTATGAAGTGCCGAATGGCTGGGAATGGACGACAGTTGGCGATGTGTCAAAATCCATTTTATATGGAGTTAGTGAATCTGCAAAATCAGTTGGGGGATATAAGTTGTTGCGTATAACGGATATTCAAGATAATGATGTAAATTGGAATTCTGTACCTTATACGGATTATGACGTAAATAAAGCTGAAAACTATCTATTAAAAGATGGTGATATCTTATTTGCAAGAACAGGAGCAACTGTAGGCAAATCTTATCTTGTCAAAGGTCTAATCGAAAAAACTATTTATGCTTCGTATTTAATACGAGTTCAAACCTATGATGTATTTATGCCTGAATATGTAAAATATTTCTTTGAATCAGGTTACTATTGGGAGCAAATACAAGTCGGGGCCGTTGGGGTTGGTCAGCCAAATGTAAATGGCACAATATTATCTAAACTTAATATCCCCCTTCCCCCTCTCGCCGAGCAGCACCGCATCGTAGCGAAGATAGAGCAACTCTTTGCTCAACTCGACAGCATAGAAGCCAAGTTGTAGACATTCCCCATGCCAGAGGCCGGTAAACATGGGGCTTGGGTGTGCTCTGTTGGGGGGCGGACGGCGGGGTAGGGGTGCAAAAAAACGGGGGAATGGAGTGCGATTGTCGGATAAGGGTAGTAACTTTGCAGTCGCTTTGGCATGGGTCAACCTGTTGCCGCCATGTCGTAGTCGCAACCGAGTGCTTGACTAACCTCGTAAAAAACAAGAAAGATGGAAAAGAAACCGACTCAAGTGAGTGTGCTGTTCATGTTTTTCTGCATACTCTTCTGTGTTTGCCTGATAGCGGCAAACGTGTTCGAAACAAAACAAATAGCTTTTGGCCCCTTCTCGTTGACGGGCGGACTGGTGGTCTTTCCAGTCAGTTATATCATCAACGATGTGGTGTGTGAGGTATGGGGCTACCGCAAGGCTCGCTTGCTGATATGGTTGGGGTTTGCCATGAACTTCTTCTTCGTGGCAGTGGGTGCCTTGTGTGATGCCATGCCGGCGGCTCCTTATTGGACCTGCGATGAGGGCTTTCATGCCATTTTCGGTCTTGCACCGCGCATAGCGGCAGCATCGTTTGTGGCCTTCCTGGCGGGTTCGTTTGCCAACGCCTATGTGATGAGCGTGATGAAATTGCACGATGGTGGTAGGCGCTTTTCTGCCCGTGCCATCATCAGCACGGTAGTGGGGGAGAGCTGTGATAGCGTTATCTTCTTTCCGTTGGCGTTTGCCGGGGTCATACCTGCGGCAGAGTTGCCTTGGCTGATGCTTTGGCAGGTTATCCTGAAGACGGCTTACGAGATTGTGGTATTGCCTATCACCATCCGTGTAGTAAAAGCCATCAAAAAGCATGAGGG
>CAVCAW010000015.1:4938-19117 GCA_963600315.1 Bacteroidaceae bacterium
GATTAGAGTGGTGAAAGCCACCAAGACGCACGAGGGCGAAGATGCCTATGACAAGGGCATCTCCTACAACATATTTAAGATTTCAAGCCTAAAATGAGAGCAAAAATCCTGAAACAGAGCAGAAAAAGCACTGCGAAACACCATTGGTGTGAGAATAATTGCGTAACTTTGCAGCCGATTTTTGCACAAAAAACAACATAAAGTCTAATTTATCAATCTAACTAACATTTTTTAATGAACAACTTAAAAGACGTAATGCCACTGGACGGCTTCGACTGGGAAGCATACTCAGACGGAGCGGTAGTGACAGAGGCTGCCAAGAAAGAGACTGAAGAAGCCTACGGCAAGACCCTCAGCCAGGTCAGCAACCACGAGGTGGTTGAAGGAACCGTAATCTCTATCAACAAGCGCGAGGTGCTCGTTGACATAGGCTACAAATCTGACGGTGTAATTTCCGCCAACGAATTCCGCTACAATCCTGACCTCAAGGTTGGTGACAAAGTAGAGGTTTACATCGAAAAAGAAGAAGACAAAAAGGGCCAGCTTGTACTTTCTCACAAGAAGGCTCGTGCAAAACAAGGTTGGGATCGTGTTAATCAGGCACTCGAGACCAAGGAAATCGTTAAGGGCTTTGTCAAGGCTCGCACTAAGGGCGGTATGATCGTCGACGTATTCGGCATCGAGGCATTCCTCCCTGGCAGCCAGATCGACGTGAGACCTATCCGCGACTACGATGTGTTCGTAGAGAAGACAATGGAATTCCTCGTTATCAAGATCAACCAGGAATACAAGAACGTTGTGGTTAGCCACAAGGCTCTCGTTGAGGCTGAACTCGAGGCTCAGAAGAAGGAAATCATCTCTAAGCTCGAGAAGGGCCAGGTACTCGAGGGTACTGTCAAGAACATCACCACCTATGGTGTGTTTGTTGACCTCGGCGGTGTTGACGGACTCATCCACATCACTGACCTCTCTTGGGGCCGCGTAAACGATCCTAAGGATATCGTTGAGCTCGACCAGAAGATTAACGTTGTTATCCTCGACTTCGATCAGGAGAAGCAAAGAATCGCTCTCGGCTTGAAGCAGCTCACTCCTCACCCATGGGATGCTCTTGATCCTAACCTCAAGGTTGGCGACAAGATTACTGGTAAGGTAGTGGTTATGACCGACTACGGAGCATTCGTTGAGGTTGCTCCGAGCGTAGAGGGCCTTATCCACGTGAGCGAAATGAGCTGGAGTCTCCATCTTCGTTCTGCACAGGACTTCATGAAGGTGGGCGACGAGGTAGAGGCAGTAATCCTCACCCTCGACCGCACAGAGCGCAAGATGTCGCTCGGCATCAAGCAACTCAAGCCGGATCCATGGCAGAATATCGAGGAGAACTACCCTGTAGGTAGCAAGCACGTTGCCAAAGTTCGCAACTTTACCAACTTCGGTGTGTTTGTAGAGCTCGAAGAAGGTGTTGACGGACTCATCCATATCTCTGACCTCTCTTGGACCAAGAAGGTTAAACACCCATCTGAGGTTACTCAGATTGGCGCCGACATCGAGGTTGTCGTTCTCGAAATCGACAAGGAAGGTCGCCGTCTCAGCCTTGGTCACAAGCAGACCGAAGAGAATCCTTGGGATGTGTTTGAAACAATATTTACTGTAGGTTCTATCCACGAGGGTACCATCATCGAGGAGCACGACAACGGCGACGTTATCCAGCTCGAATATGGCATCGACGGCTTCGCTACTCCTAAGCACCTCGTTAAGGAAGACAAGACCAAGGCACAGCTCAACGAGAAGCTGCAGTTCAAGGTGCTTGAGTTCAACAAGGTGACTCGCAGAATTATCCTCTCGCACAGCCGTGTGTTTGAAGATGAGCAGCGTTCTGAGCAGCGCAAGACTTCAGCTCCGCGCAAGACTAACAATGACGCTCCTGAAATCCAGAATCAGACAGCTGCCACTTCGCTTGCCGACAACGATGCTCTTGCAGAACTCAAGGCAAAGCTCGCTGAACAGAGCAGCGCAGAGTAACATCCAGACCATTGCGTAAGCATGGCTGAAATGCAGATAAAGCATTAAGCTATACATGGTGGGGAGGAATCGCCCTTTGACACAGATACAGGGCGTGTTCCTCCCCACCTTTTTTTGTTTGTGGAGAATCTGCAACATCTGTCGCCGAGGTGTTCGCCTGAAAGGCACGACGGCAGATATCACTCCCCCTAAAAGATAAATGATGGAAAAGTTTGAGGTGACGATATTGGGATGCGGCAGCGCCACTCCGACGCTGAGGCATAATCCTTCAGCCCAAGTGGTCAACATGCGCGATAAACTGTCGCTTGTGGACTGCGGTGAAGGCACTCAGCTGCAGTTGAGGCTGAGGCGAATCAAATTCATGGCACTGCGCAATGTGTTCATATCCCATCTGCACGGTGACCATTGCTTGGGTCTGGCAGGTCTGATAGCTACGTTCGGGTTGCTGGGGCGCACTAAGAGTTTCCATGTCTATGCCCCCGAAGGCCTCGAGGGCGTGCTGCGCACTCAGACCGAATTGTTTTGCCACAAGCTAGAGTATGAAGTGGTCTACCATACGATAGACCCGTCAAAGCACTCCATTGTCTATGAAGACCGCACCATGGAGGTGTGGACGTTGCCGCTGAGACATTCAGCACCGTGTTGCGGATTTTTGTTTAGGGAGAAGCCTTCGCAGCCCCATATTAACAGAGAGATGACCGATTTTTACAACATACCCGTGAGTCGCTTACCTGGCATCAAGGCTGGCAATGACTGGGTGTGCGAAGACGGCAGAGTGGTGCCCAACGAGCGTCTCGTAACGCCGGCATTGCCACCGCGGTCGTATGCTTATTGCTCTGACACTGCCTATCTGCCTAGCCTGGCACCGATGATTAATGGGGTAGACTTGCTCTATCACGAAACCACATATCCTGACGGAATTGAGACTAAAGCCCGTATGCGCGGACACTCCACGGCAGGTCAGGCGGCTGCCATAGCCAAACAGGCGGGAGTCAAAAGGCTGATGATAGGTCACTATTCCGCCACCATCGATGATGTGTCAATACTCTTGGAACAGGCACGTGCGGTTTTTTCCGATACTATAGCCGCCGAAGAGGGGCTTGTGGTCAACGTCTAGCCGAAAAATAAGAGACTCTATGAGCAAATTGTGGAACAACGTGTTTTTCTTTGCCGGTGTCGCCGCCGTTGTGGTGATGCTGTTGACCTTTGATGTGGACTATCGGGAGTTGTGGGCTCACATACGCAGGGCTGGCGGTTGGTTCCCGCTCGTTGTGGGAGTATGGCTGCTGATATATCTGCTTAATGCGGCGAGCTGGTATCTGATAATCCGTAGCGGAGGTCGGCATACTCCTGTCAGCTTTGGCAAGGTCTACAAACTGACCATATCTGGTTTTGCTCTTAACTATGCCACCCCTTGTGGGTTGATGGGTGGCGAGCCTTATCGTATCATGGAATTGTCGCCCCTGATAGGTAGCGACAGGGCGACAAGCAGTGTGATACTCTATGTCATGATGCATATCTTCAGCCATATTTGCTTTTGGCTGTCGTCGGTGGTGCTCTATATAATAATGTATACGCCGGGGTTGTCGATGTCTCTTTTTTTGGGCGCAGTTTCTGCGTTTTGCTTGATTGCTGTGTTCTTCTTTGTGAGAGGCTACAAGCACGGCATGGTCATGAGGCTGTTGCGCTGGTTGTCGCACTTGCCTTGGGCTGGCAAGTATTTCGCCCGGCTTAGCGAGCGCAAGAAGGACTACCTCGCCAAGGTGGACCGTCAGATTGCCGAGCTTCACTCGTTGCATACGTCTAATTTCTATGCGTCGTTTGTCACCGAGTTTGTGTCGCGCGTGCTCACATCGTTGGAGATATATTTCATCTTGCGAATCTTGACCAGCAGTGTCAACTTCTTCGACTGTGTGCTCATCATGGCGTTCACGTCGTTGTTTGGCAATATATTTTTCTTTTCTCCCATGCAGTTGGGCGCCCGTGAGGGTGGTTTTGCTATCTCGGTTAGTGCTCTGTCGCTCAGCGGAGCCTTCGGTGTCTATGTTGGGCTGATAACTAGAGTGCGCGAGCTAATTTGGATTGTCGTCGGTCTCGCCCTGATGAAGATAGGTGGCCGCAGGGCAAAAAAAGGTGAAGAAATGAAAAAAAGATGATTTTGCTACAAAAAGCGTCTCGAAAATTTGGTATAGTAAAAAAAGGTTCTTATTTTTGCATCAGATAGAATAATATAGCGAAAATAGTGAAACGCATAATAATATCCATAGTTGCTCTGACCATGATGCTGGCATTGCCGGTTGTCCCCGCGTTGGCGGTGTCGACCGAGTCGCAGCAGGTGTCGCTTGCAGGTCCTGACGTGCAAGAGGTCAACGTGACCGTGTCGGGCAGTAATCTGCGCGTGACGGGCGCTGCCAAGATGACTATGAAGATTTATTATGTCACTGGCACGCAAGCAGCTTCTTATGCCATCGAGAGCGATGACCAGCTGGTCTCCACGGATCTCGCCAAGGGCATATACGTAGTGAAGGTTGGCAAGTTTGTTCGCAAGCTTACCATTTCGTGACGTTGCGCACGGCTGGCGTGATTAAGTGAGTAGACGAGACGATATGGCAATCAGGCTTTTTGGCTGGTTGCCTTGTGTTTTTAATAGGAGTAAACAAATAGGTCGCTCTCCCAGTGCACCCGCTTCACGGGGGCGGCACATGGCGAGGCAAACTAAGGGCAGATGGCGCAGTACCCGAGTGACAGGCAGCTGATAGAAATGATAAAGAACCCCGCGTTGAAAAACAAAGGGTTTGAGCAGATTGTAGGCAAATACAGTTCGCGTCTCTACTGGCAGATACGCTATGTTGTCACCTTTCACGATGATGCTGACGATGTGTTGCAAAACACGTTCATAAAGGCATGGAATGCGCTCGACTCCTTTCGCGGTGAGTCGATGCTTTCGACTTGGCTCTATCGCATAGCCGCCAACGAGAGTTTGTCGTTTCTGCAACGCCGCGTTGAGACAGTGAGTCTTGACTCTGACGAGCTTAACCTTGAAAACACGCTCGAGAGCGACGTGTGTTTTGATGGCGACGAGGTGCAGCGGCGACTGCAAATGGCCATTCAGACCCTGCCTCCGAAGCAGCGTCAGGTCTTTTGCTTGAGATATTATGACGACATGAAATATGAGGAAATGTCAGACGTTCTCGAAACATCTGAGGGGGCGCTCAAAGCTTCTTATCATATAGCCGTCAAAAAAATAGAAGAAATAATTGGTGGGTCTGATTAAACTTTTGGCTACTGCCCGCGTCTAACTAATGAATGCAGAGTGATATGAAGATACCAGAATTAAACAATCAGGAAAACGGCCGAGGGGTGTTCAAGGCACCGCAAGGCTATTTCGACAACCTTGAGCAACGCATCATGCAGCGTGTTTCGGAGGCTGGCGATACTGTTGTGAGCAAGCGTAAAGTAAGGTTCTGGAAAACTGAAGCCTATGCCAGACTGAAGCCTTACATATATATGGCTGCGATGTTTGGCGGTCTGTATTTCGGAGTGTGGGTCTACAAATATCAGCAGCGTGTGATAGCCAAAAAGACTGTTGCGGCGCAGTTGGCTGGCGAAAAAACGTCGAAGAATAGCGAGACCTCCGAGGACGAGATTTATTCTTATGTCAACGATGCTTGCGACTACATGATGATCGACAACCACGACATCGTGGCATGTCTGACTGGAGCTGAATAGAATAAGCATGATTCCTATGATAATCAGAGATATGACCAAAAAACTCCTTTTCACGGCGTTCTGCCTGCTGGCTGTCGTGGCAGTGTCGGCACATCCCGACAGCGACGAGCCTAAAGGTGATGACCGCCCACATTTCTCTCCCCAAGAATTTTGGCAGAAAGAGGTGGAGTTTATCACCGATGCGGCTGACTTGACGCAGGCTGAGGCCAATACTTTCTTCCCTCTTTATCGCCAGATGAAAGACCATCAGCGCCGCTTGAGCTTCAAGAATGGCAAGATGATGCGCGATGCGTGGCGCAAGAAGCTCAGCAATGCCGAGAGTCTCGCCTTGCTCAAAGCCATGGCGAAGAACGAGGAAGACATCGTGAAACTGGAAGAAAAATACCAAAAAGGGTTTCTCAAGATAATCAGCGCCTCCAAACTGCTGAAAGTCAAAATAGCCGAGAAGATGTTTGAGCGCAGAGCGCTCAGCGACATCGCCCACGGACCAAAACAAAGAGGACCTGGCAAGTGACAAAGGTGATGGAGCCTTGTTGCCAACAAAACAACGAAAAACCTACATTACAATTTTTTTCATATTCGAAGCCGACAACTGTGAAGTTCTCGGCTTTTTTTGTGCCGTCATGTTAAGACGGTCACGTTTCTGTCTGGCAGTGTGAGCAATCTCCCCACAAGGTCTCTAATCGCACGATGGGGTGAGCCGCCCCGTCTGGCGGCGAGTGCTTCGCTCTGCTCGAGGCTATAATGATAGATGCGCCAGATTGATGTGACAGGCGATGCGTAACTTTTGCCCATTCTGAATGTTGAGCCCATTGATTATTATCGCCTCCTAAGCAGTCTGTGTGGTCTTTGCGTGCAGCCTTCAAAGCCATCGCACTGCCTTTTGAAACCTTCTTGCTCGGGCATTTCGGCGGAAACACAACTCGTTTTCCGCCGAAATTGATGTCATTTCCGTCGAAAATGGACAATAATTTCGACGGAAATAGTGTCGTTAGAGCAAGCTTTAGTGGCACAAGGCTCTTGCTTGGTGGCGGTTGACTTGGGCTCAATCTCCTAATTGCGCCTTTTGGCAAGAAAAAGGAAGTCAAAGGCGGGTAGCATGAGAGAAAAATGTTAATTTTGCATCAAATAGAATAATAGGCGAAATTATGGAATTAGCAAGCAAATATAACCCTGCGGAAGTTGAGGGTAAGTGGTATAAGTATTGGACGGATCACAAGTTTTTCAGTTCGAAGCCTGATGGGCGCGAACCCTACACTGTGGTGATTCCGCCGCCTAACGTGACTGGTGTGCTCCACATGGGCCATATGCTCAACAATACTATCCAGGACATCTTGGTGCGCAAGGCGCGCCTTGACGGTAAAAATGCTTGCTGGGTGCCGGGCACCGACCACGCCAGCATTGCTACTGAGGCCAAGGTGGTGAATCGCCTTGCCGAGCAGGGCATCAAGAAGCGCGACCTGACTCGCGAGGAGTTCTTGAAGCACGCATGGGAATGGACCGAGGAGCATGGTGGCATCATTCTCAAGCAGCTGCGCCGGCTGGGTGCCAGCTGCGACTGGGACCGCACGGCATTCACCATGGACGAGAAACGCAGCGAGAGTGTGCTGAAGGTCTTTGTTGACCTTTATCGCAAAGGGCTCATCTATCGCGGCTTGCGCATGGTGAACTGGGACCCCAAGGCTCAGACTGTGTTGTCGACCGAGGAGGTTGTCTATCGCGATGAGAAGAGCAAACTCTATTACCTAAGATATTATGTGGCTGACGCAGCTGAAAACCCCGTGAAGCCTACTGGTCAGGAGGGCGAGGTGCTGCATAAGGACGCCAAGGGCTATTATGCTGTTGTGGCTACGACACGTCCGGAGACCATTATGGGCGATACTGCGATGTGTATCAACCCCAAGGATCCCAAGAACCAGTGGTTGAGGGGACACAAGGTGGTTGTTCCATTGGTTAACCGCGTCATTCCGGTGATTGAGGACCGTTATGTGGACATTGAGTTTGGTACGGGTTGCTTGAAGGTGACTCCTGCCCACGATGTCAACGACTATGCCTTGGGCAAGACTCACAACTTGGACACTATAGACATTTTCAACCCCGACGGAACAATTAGTGAGGCTGCTGGCATGTATGTTGGCATGGACCGCATGGACGTGCGTTGCCAGATTGCCAAAGACCTTGAGGCTGCCGCCTTGCTCGAGAAGGTTGAGGACTATGAGAACAAGGTGGGCTACTCGGAGCGCAACCAGGACACGGCTGTAGAGCCGCGCTTGTGCAAGCAGTGGTTCTTGTCGATGAAGCACTTTGCTGACATCGCTTTGCCCCCGGTGCTTGAGGGCAAGATTAAGTTCTATCCGACAAAATATGTCACGACATATCGCAACTGGCTTGAGAATATCCAGGATTGGTGTATCAGCCGCCAGCTCTGGTGGGGTCACCGCATACCTGCATGGTTCCTGCCTACGGCTGAAGGCGAGGACGAGAAGTTTGTCGTTGCGCTGACCCAAGAGGAGGCTCTCGCCGAGGCTCGCAAAGTCAGTGGCTATGAGAATGTTACCGTCGACATGTTGACTCGCGACGAAGACGCCCTCGACACGTGGTTTTCTTCGTGGCTGTGGCCCATCTCGCTGTTTGACGGCATCAACAATCCAGACAATGAGGAGATAAAATATTATTATCCGACCTGCGACCTCGTCACTGGTCCCGACATCATCTTCTTCTGGGTGGCTCGAATGATTATGGCAGGCGAGGAATATATGCACGACGTGCCGTTCCGCAATGTCTATTTCACTGGCATCGTGCGCGATGAGATAGGTCGCAAGATGTCGAAGTCGCTGGGCAATTCGCCTGACCCTATCGGCTTGATTGAGAAGTATGGCGCCGACGGTGTGCGTATGGGTATGCTGCTCGCTGCCCCCGCCGGCAACGACATTCTGTTTGCCGAGAGCCTGTGTGAGCAGGGACGCAATTTCTGCAATAAGATATGGAATGCCTTCCGTCTTGTGAAGGGTTGGGAATCGGCTGAGCAACCGCAACCCGAGGTGTGCGAAATTGCTGCCAAGTGGTTTGATGCCAAACTCAAGGCTGCTGTGGTTGAAATCAACGACCTCTACTCCAAATATCGCCTCAATGAGGCATTGATGACTGTGTTCAAGCTCTTCACCGACGATTTCTCGGGCTGGTATCTGGAGATGATCAAGCCGTCCTACCAGAAGCCCATCGACAAGAAGACCCTCGAGGAGACATTGCGGTTCTTCGACCTGCTGATGAAGATAGTGCATCCGTTTATGCCGTTCATCACCGAGGAGTTGTGGCAGCACATCTATGACCGCAAGGACGGCGAGAGCATCATGGTGAGTCCTCTCACGATGGCTTCGCCCAATGCTGACGACAACAAGATTATCGACGAGTTTGAGGCGGTGAAGAAAATCGTGGCAGGTGTGCGCGCAGTGCGCAACCAGAAGAACATTGCTCAAAAGGAGCAGCTTGAGCTCATCATCACGGGCAATAATGGCCATGCCGCCTACAACCCCGTGATCGTCAAGATGTCAAACCTGAGTGCTATCAGCGAGAATACTGCCAGTCCCGAAGGGTCCGTCAAGTTCATGGTGGGCACCGACGAGTTTGCTGTGCCCCTGGGCAACCTCATTGACGTAGATGCCGAAATCAAGAAGCAAGAGGCAGAACTCCGCCACTTGGAGGGCTTCCTCACGGGCATACAGAAGAAGCTTGCCAACGAGCGTTTTGTGGCTAATGCTCCGGCTCAGGTTGTGGAACTCGAGCGCAAGAAACTTGCTGACACTGAGGCCAAAATAGCTGCCATCAAGGAGAATATCGCCTCTCTGTCGAAATAAGCTCTCACTGACATGTCGACACGCGAAGAACAACTGCAAGCCTTCAACCGCCTGCTTGACATTTTGGCGGAACTGCGCCAGAAGTGCCCTTGGGATTCCAAGCAGACGAGTCAATCGCTACGCCCCAATACCATTGAGGAGGTCTTTGAGTTGAGCGACGCCATAATGCGCAGCGATTCCAAAGAGACGTGCAAGGAGTTGGGCGATGTGCTGATGCACGTTTGTTTCTATGCCATGTTTGCGGCAGAGAAGGGCGAGTTTGACTTTGCCGACGTTTGTCGCCGGCTGTGCGACAAACTCATATTCCGCCACCCTCATATCTATGGCAACGTGGAGGCCAAGACTGCCGATGCTGTAGAGGATACCTGGGAGCAAATAAAGCAGAAAGAGAAAGACGGCAACAAGACTGTGCTGTCGGGAGTGCCCGCCTCGCTGCCGTCGCTCATCAAGGCATATCGCATACAGGACAAAGCCCGCCATGTGGGCTTTGACTGGGAGGAGCGCTCACAGGTGTGGGACAAGGTGAAGGAGGAAATTCGCGAGTTTCAGGACGAGGTGGAACACATGGACGATGACAAGATGGAGGCTGAGTTCGGCGACGTGATGTTTAGTCTCATTAACGCTGCGCGCCTCTATCATATCAATCCCGACACGGCTCTTGAGCGCACCAATCGCAAGTTTATTTCGCGCTTCAACTATCTTGAGCAAAAGACCCTCAAGCAGGGACGCGACCTCAAGGATATGACCCTTGAGGAGATGGACGCTATTTGGGAAGAGGCCAAAAAGCGCGAGAATAGATCAGAATAAAGTCAGTCGGCGAGGGTAGTGCCGACGAGTGTGTATGAAGGCTTGTTGCACGGTGTGCAAAAAAGCCTTGACAGTGTGTGCCTTGTATAGCATTATTTTTTTATCTTTGCAAGGTAAAGTACAAAAACGTTTTTGAGATGAAAAATACATTGGCTGTTATTGCGGCGGCAACTATTATTGCCGCCTCCAGTCCTATAGTGGCAAGTGCCGTGCCCTATACTTGGGGCATTGATTCCCCCAAGCCAGCACTGACTGCGCCTGCAGTCGGCAGCGAGCTTGGCTTCGCGGCTGTTGACACTTGCGTTTTCCAAAAAAATGGTGATGTCGTCATACAGATGTCTGATGGCAGCAAGAAGTATATCCGCTTCTATGGTCCCAATATCTTTAGGGTGTTCCAAGACCCGCAAAACGGTGTGGCTTTTCGTGACCCTGAAGCCGACCCCGAAGCTCATATCCTAGTTGCCAATCCCACCAGACCAGTAGATGGTGTTACGATAAGGGAATTGGACGAAATCTATGAGGTGGAGACGTCGGCCATAGTTATCAGGATAGATCGGAAAGATGGTCTCATGGCTGTAGATGACCAACGCACGGGTCACACCGTGCTGTGTGAGAGTTCCCCTGCCACGATAAATGGCGGCAAGGGCAGACTGGTGCTGACTGCCAATCCCAATGAGTACTTCTATGGTGCCGGCATTCAGAACGGACGCTTCAGCCACAAGGGCAACGTGGTCAACATAGTCAACGAAAACAGTTGGACAGACGGAGGCGTTTGCTCACCCGCTCCATTCTATTGGTCTACCGAAGGCTATGGCTTCATGGCCAACACCTTCAAGCCCGGTCGCTACGACTTCGGCAGCAAGGAGCCGGCTGTTGAGCTGACTCACGACGCTGACTACGTGGACTATTTCATCATGGTAGATGATAGTCCCATGAAGCTTCTCAACGACTACTACCAGCTGACGGGCCACCCAGTGCTCCTGCCGAAGTTTGGCTTCTATGAAGGTCATCTCAATGCCTACAACCGCGACTATTGGAAGGAGACCTCTGAACCGGGGTATATGTCGGTGAAATTTGAAGACGGAAAATACTATAAAGAGGAACAGAAAGACAATGGTGGCATTCGCGAGAGTCTCAATGGTGAGCTTGAAGGCAACTACCAGTTCTCAGCAAGGGCCGTGATTGACCGCTATAAGAGAAACGACATGCCGCTGGGTTGGGTACTCCCCAACGACGGCTATGGCGCAGGCTATGGTCAGACGTCCACTCTTGATGGCAACATCGCCAACCTCAAGGCTTTTGGCGACTATGCCCACCAGAACGGAGTGGAGATAGGACTCTGGACGCAGAGCAACCTGCACCCGATTGACACCATTCAGGCCCTGCTGCAGCGCGACATCGTGAAGGAAATCCGCGATGCCGGTGTGCGTGTGCTCAAGACCGACGTGGCATGGGTAGGAGCCGGCTATTCGTTTGGTCTCAATGGCATTGCTGATGTGGCTGAGACAATGCCCAAGTATGGCAACGATGCGCGCCCGTTCATTATCACCCTTGACGGCTGGGCAGGCACTCAGCGCTACGGAGGAGTGTGGAGCGGCGACCAGACGGGAGGCAACTGGGAGTACATACGCTTCCATATCCCGACCTACATCGGCTCAGGACTTACGGGTCAGCCCAACATAACGTCAGACATGGACGGCATCTTCGGCGGCAAGAATACGGCGGTCAACGTCAGAGAGTTTCAGTGGAAGGCTTTTACCCCCATGCAGCTCAACATGGACGGCTGGGGCTCCAACGAGAAGTATCCGCAGGCTTTGGGCGAGCCAGCCACCAGTCTCAACAGAGCTTATCTGAAGATGAAGTCAATGTTTATGCCCTACACCTACAGCATTGCCCGCGAGGCTGTAGACGGCAAGCCTATGCTACGCGCCATCTTCCTGGAAGACCCCAACGAGTTTACTCTGGGCAAGTCCACCCAGTATGAATATCTCTATGGACCATCGTTGCTGGTGGCTCCTATCTATCAGAATACCGCAGCCGACACGCTCGGCAACGATGTGCGCAATAATATCTACCTGCCAAAGGGCGAGTGGATTGACTACTTTACGGGCAACGTCTATCAAGGTGGTGCGGTGCTCAACAACTACGATGCGCCGCTGTGGAAACTGCCCCTGTTCGTGAAGACTGGTGCTATCATTCCGATGACCACCGCCAACAACAATGTCAGCCAAGTCAACAAGAATCTGCGCATCTATGAGGTCTACCCCAAGCGAGGCGCCGAGACCTTCTTCGTGGAGTACGACGACGATGGCACCACCCAGGCCTACTTGAGGGGCGAGTCAGCCAGCACTGCTGTCAAGGTGAAGGACACTACCGACTTAGTCTCTGTCACCATAGCCACTACCAAGGGCTCGTTTGCCGGAATGGAACCGCTCAAAGCAACCCAGCTGCGCGTGGTAGACAACTTCGTGAAGATAAACAAGGTGACAGCTACCTTGGGCGACAAGAAGATCAATGTGAAAGCTGTAAGTACAAAGGAGGAATTTGAACACAGCAAAAAAGCCGTATACTATGTGGGCGATGGTGTGGACTACACCGGCTTCTTCAGCTCAGCCCTCAAGGACGGCAACGGCGAGCTGCACATGACTGCGGCTCACGGCATCAACATAAAACTGCCGGAGACCGATGTTACTAAAAACCTCGTGACCGTAGACATTAGGGCGCAGCGCAGCGACCGCAAGACGGTGTCTTCGCGCTTGGCAGGCACTCCCGCCACAACTCTGACGGCACCAACCAATGCCGGGGTCAAGGAGAGTGACCGCAAACCCTACAGCTTGAAGCTCAGCTGGGACAAGGCAGAAGGCGCACAGGCCTACGAAATAGAGTTCAACGGCATGAACTATTTTGACATTCGCGACAATGGGTTCCTCTTCGAAGACCTCAAACCTGAAACGAAATATTCCTTCAAGCTGCGCTCTGCGGCTCCTGGCAAGGTGTCTGACTGGACTAGTCTCACCGCAACCACCAACAACGATCCGTTTGAGTTTGCAGTGAAGGGCATGACCGCCACTTGCACGTCACCGTCGCAAGGCGGTGAGAACCTCGCCAAACTGTTTGACTTCGACGCAGAGACTGGCTGGCACACCGAGTATGGAACAAAAGCCGTTCCGTTTGAACTCGTAGTCGACATGCACTCAGTCAACACCCTCGACAAGATGCAGTATCTGCCGCGTCGCTCGGGTGTCAACGGCATTATCCTTGAGGCTACCGTGTCCTACAGCATGGACAAGGAGACTTGGACCGAGGCTGGCAGCGTAAACTGGGCGCGCGACTCCAAGCTGAAGGAATTTGCCTTCGAGGGCAATCCGGAGGCACGCTATGTCAAGCTTAACGTGACGAAGGCCTTTGGTGACTTTGGTTCGGGCAATGAACTCTATATCTTCCGCGTACAAGGCTCTACGTTCTATGTGCCGGGCGACATCAACAACGATGGTGTGCTCGACAACAACGACCTTACCTCTTATATGAACTATACGGGACTCCGCCAAGGAGATTCCGACTTTGAAGGCTACGTCTCCAAGGGTGATATCAATGGCAACGGACTCATTGATGCCTACGATATATCCAATGCTGCCGTGGAGATAGCTGAGGGCGAGTTCAATGCTTCTTCTGATGAAAAGGTGTCAGGCGATATTATCGTGACCACCGATAAGTCTTCCTATAAGGCTGGCGAAGAAGTCTTCGTGACTATAAAGGGACAAGGTCTGCGC
>CAVCAW010000016.1:0-15316 GCA_963600315.1 Bacteroidaceae bacterium
GCACAGAGCCTGCATGGCGCGGGCGCGGTTGAGCACATCGGGCTCGAGGCGATAGAGATTGGCGATATAGGCAAATGTTGACGCAGCCTCAATGAACTCACCTTTCTGCATCTGGGCATAACCCATCAGCATCCATGCGTTTTTCATAAAGGGGTTATACTCCGTGCGCTTGCGATATTGCTTCTCCTTCTGCGTCATGCGATGACCGCGCTTCACCTCCGGCTTGCGCTTAATGGAGTAGAGTTGTATCACTTTCTCCATCTTGGTCACTGTTGTTTCAAAGTCGCCCTTGCCCAAGCTTTGTGAACTCTTGTTGCCCACAAGCAGCAAGGGTAGGAAATCTGTATAGTTATCCTTGTTGCCGCTGAGCTTTGACTTGTAGCCTGTGAGGTAGGCCTGATGCCCATTGAAATAGGTATTGTAGCGTGCGGTAAACGATTTCCAAGCCCGGGTAGTAGCGGTGTTCTTCTGCGTAGCGCACGATGCAACGATTGTTGCAACGACCGCCAACGCTATCAAATATGTCCATATTCTACCAAACTTCATCTGCATCTATCTTTTTGCGCAGTCACGCTCTTTTTCAAAACTCCGCGACAGACGTTTTATTGTGCGGCACACTACATATATTATCGTGACGGCTGCCACAATCATGACGCCACACGGCACATTGAGCCAAACCGAGGCAGCCAAACCGCTCAGACACCCAACCACGGCTATGCACGAAGAGAGCACTGCCATGGTGGAAAAACGTGAGCAAAAAAGGTTGGCTGTCATCTGAGGTACGCTGAGCAGGGAGATTACCAACACCACTCCTGCTACTTTCAAAGCGCCCACTATGCTCAGTGCGACAAGGCTTATCATCATATAGTTGACCGCAGCTACTGGCTGACGGCGAGACTTGGCAAACTCGGCGTCAAACGAGACTGTCACAATCTGCGGCATACACAGCAGATAGATGCCCATCACGACCAAGGCCAACACGCCCAGCGCCCACAGGTCTACGGTACCCACCAGCAGTATGTTGCCAAACAGATAGCCCGACAATCCTGGCAGAAAGTCAGGGGCAAGATAGCTGCACATGATGCCCAAGCTCATGCCCAAGGCCCACAGCATGGCTATGGCCGAGTCCTCGCGCACTTCGCATCTGCCGGCAAGACGTTGCACGCCCCAGCCTGCAAACAGCGACGACACCGCCGCACCCAGCATGGGTGACCAACCTGCCAAGGCGCAGATGCCTACGCCACCAAGGCTAGCATGAGCCATGCCGCCGGCAAGAAACACCATGCGTCGGCTCACGATGTAGGTACCCACAAGACCGCACACCAGTCCTGCGAGTACGCACGCTGCCACGGCGTTGCGAAAAAACACATATTGCAATAGTTCCGTTATCATCTCACTCTGTTACTCCATCATCATTACGGCTTCGTCCTTGAGCTGCTCTGGCAGATTGACACTGCGCAACTGCAAGCTGTGAAGCCAGCCTGGTATCTCGTCGGGCTTCAGCGTGGTCAGGACTTCCGAGAACTCGTTGATCTGACTGTCGGTGTAGCCATCGGCGGCTATGCCCTTGTAGGCATCGAGTTCCTCGTCGTCGTAATACTCTATCTTGTTGCTCATCTGCAATTCCATGGCTTTGTCGCCACACAGGCATGACACTCCGCAGCCTTCACTGCCGCCACAATCCTTTTCGACCACCGCAGCGCCACTGCTGTTCAGTCTCTTTCGCAGTCCCATCACCGCATAGGCCACAACGCCCAGGGCAAACACTATGAGCAAGGCTATCTTCATCACAGCTCCGTTATTCTGACACCGAGCGACCTGAGTCCATCCCAGTAGTGGGGAAAGGACTTGCCTACTACACCAGCATCGTTGATTATCAGTCCGCCACACACACAGGCACATGGTGCCATGCTCATTGCCATGCGATGGTCTTCGTATGTGTCGATATGAGGTACCGGCTGGGGTTCCACGCATTCGCCTTTCCACTCCAAGATGCTGCCATCGTGTTCCTCGACTACATAGCCGAGCTTGAGCAGTTCCGCCTGCAGGGCGGCTAGTCGGTCTGTCTCTTTGATTCGCAAGCTCTGCAGACCGCTGAATCTGAACGGCACCCCGAGGGCACAGCAGGTAGCTACCATTGTCTGCGCCAAGTCGGGGCAGGCTGCGAGGTCAGTCTCATAGCGCTCCAACGTGCGCGCCGTCTTCTTCAGCACCGCTGCCCCGTCTTCAAACGACGTGGCTACGCCGAGCGGTGCAAACAAATCTTTGATGCAGGCATCTCCCTGCAGGCTGTCTTCAAACAGTCCATCGAGCACCACCTTGCCGTCTTTGGCCAAGGCGAGCAGCTCGTAGCAGTAGCTGGCCCCGCTCCAATCATTCTCTACAATGTAGTCTCCACCGCTGTAGCTACTGCGGCTTACCACGAAGGTGTGATCATCGGGCTCGTCCACCTCTATGCCGAACTGTCGCATCAGGCTGAGGGTGATGCCTATATATGGGCGACTTATCACCTCGCCTGTGAGTTCTATTGTGAGCCCCTTGTCAAACAGCGGTGCGACCATCAACAGTGCCGATACATACTGCGAACTGACATTGCCGGGCAAGTTGACATGTCCGCCCGCCAAATTGTGCCCTACCACGTGGAGAGGCGGATAGCCCTCTTCGCCTGCGTAGGATATGGTGGCACCCAGCGACCGCAGTGCGTCGACAAGCACGTGTATGGGGCGATGCTTCATGCGCTCAGTGCCGGTCATGATGGTGTCGGACTTTGTAGCTGCAAAGAGAGCGGTTAGGAAACGCATGGATGTGCCCGCCGCCATTACGTCGGTCACGGCACGGCGCTCGCTCAAAGCCCGAAGCATCACCCGTGTGTCGTCGCAGTCCGAGACGTTGTGAAGTTTCACGGCACCGCCCGACAACTCGTTGATGACAAGCATGCGGTTGCTGATGCTCTTCGACGCAGGCAGGGCTACGTGCCCTTTGATGTTGCTATATGGAGAAATGTTTAGTTTCATTCTGCCCAAAAAAATATTTTATTACACTGACAGACTACAAAATTATGGAAAAATTTGGACTTTTCAAAAACTTGTAGTACTTTTGCACTCGTTTTCGGGGTGTAGCTCAGCCCGGTTAGAGTACGCGTCTGGGGGGCGTGTGGTCGCTGGTTCGAATCCAGTCACCCCGACAACCGAAAATTCACTTTTCAAACGCAAACAATCGTTTTTCACAAAACGTTTGTTTGCGTTTTTTTGTGTCTTGACAGATAGAGCATCACTCCAAAATTTTAAATCTTGGCACTTGGTTTTGATTGGTTGAGACTACGGCAGCATTTCGGGGGAAATGGTTGTCAATTTCGGGGGAAACGGTTGTCTATTTCCGCCGAAATCGAATTGCGTTTCCACGGAAATGGCAATGTGAGCTCAACGTTTTTCAACGTGAGTTGTGGTTTGTTTTCAGAAAGTTAAGTGATTTTTGCGGGTGAGGTTGATGGTGTGTGGCAAAGGAGCGTAGTTTTTCAGCGGCTGGCGGCTTTGCGGAGCTGCGAATTGTAGTATTTTTTGTCGCCTGTCACTTCTTTGCCAACGAAGGGTGGAAGGTCGAAGATGGCATCTTCGCTTTCCACTTCGAGTTCGGCTATCACCAATCCTTCTAGAACGCCGTGGAACTCGTCGACTTCCCAGCGGTGTCCGCTGTAGTTGACTATGTGGCGATGCTTGTCGATAACGCCGGGTAGACACAGGCGGAGCAACTCTAGTGCATCGCTTGAGGGTATCTCCTTCTCCCACTCATAGCGACTCAGTCCGCTATCTGACGACTTGCCCTTGATGGTTAGGAAGGCTTGGTCGCCCATGGTACGCACCCTCACAGTGCGACTGGGGTCATCGCTGAGATAACCCTGTATTATGTGAATTGACTCCGCCACGAAGGGTCGGAAATCTTTCTCGACAAGATATTTGTGTTCTATTTCCATTGCTCAGACTGCTGGAAGACTAAGCAAGCGCTCTCCGCCAGGCTTCTTGCAGAATGGGGAGCAGTCAGCCGCCAGCGGCTTGGGTGGCAGCTCTCTTGTGAGAGCCTGTGGCGTTTAGTTGCTAAGTGAGAAAGAGATGCAGAATATCAAGGCCAAGACGATGAGACCGATGATGATGCCCCATATGACTGTTTCTGCCTGTTTTTTCTGTTTAGCTTCTCTCTGGTTTACCTTAGCTTGATGTTTCTGATTCATGTCAGTTGAGTTGTTTTGGTTGTTTTACGGTGTGCAAATATAGTTAAATATTACACAGAGAGGCTCACAATAGCTGCGAAAAAGTGTTTTTCGAGCCTTTAGGGCAATGGTTTGCGGGACTATGAGGACTGGAGTGGCATGATGAATGCTACCATAGGGGCGGCTGCAGACTCAACGGCTGCGCACTCCGCATTTAGTGTACTTATTTCCGCAATATGGGTAATTGGGGTCTAAATTTTTATTTATATTTTTGCAGTCAAATTAATGATAAATATCAAAACTGTATAGGAAATGAAGAAAACATTGTTAGCTGTAGTGGCCATGATGAGCGCAATGATGCTCCAGGCCCAGTCGAAGGTCTACATGACTAAGGAGATTAGCCCTGAGGCTTTGGTTAATATCTACAAGGCTCTGGGAGTAGAGGCTCACGGACGGGTGGCGGTCAAGATAAGCACGGGTGAGATGGGTGGCAACAACTATCTGAAGCCCACGCTGATACGCAATCTAGTGGAAGAGGTCAACGGAACGCTCGTGGAGTGCTGCACTGCCTATGGTGGCAGCCGACAGGACAAGGGCAAGCATTGGGAAACTATCCATGCTCATGGTTTTGACTCGATTGCTGCGGTAGACTTGATGGACGAATACGGACAGATGCGCATTCCGGTCAAGGACAAGAAGCATCTTAGATATGACATCGTGGGTGACCACCTTGCCAACTATGACTTTATGGTCAATCTCGCTCACTTCAAGGGGCACGCCATGGGTGGCTTTGGCGGAGTGCTCAAGAATCAAAGTATCGGTGTGGCATCTACCGACGGCAAGGCTTATATCCACACGGCGGGTAAGGTTCAGGACGCCTCGCAGTTGTGGCAGAACTTGCCTAAGCAGGACGATTTTCTGGAGAGTATGGCTGCGGCAGCTCAAGCTGTACACGAATATTTTGGGCATGGCAAGAATATCATCTATATCAACGTGATGAACAACATGAGTGTGGACTGCGACTGCGACAGCCACCCTGCCGACCCCAAGCTCAAAGATATGGGCATTTTGGCCAGCACCGACCCAGTGGCACTCGACCAGGCTTGTCTTGACCTGGTGTTTAACCACAAGGGGCAGCCGGGCGACGACGAGAAGCCGCTGATAGAACGTATCAATCGTCAACACGGCACCTATATCACTGACTATGCCGAGAAGATTGGTCTGGGTAGCAAGAGGTATGAGCTAATCTCAATGGAATAAGGTTAGGTCAAGAATTTGGAGATAAACTGAAACCACAAAGCTATGAGATTTAAACGATTTCTGCATTTCGCCATGATTGCCGCTGCCGCACTGCCGGCTTTGGGTGACAACAATATGGCAGATAGCACCAAGTCACACAACATAGGTGAAGTGGTGGTGGTCACTGGCAGCAACCAGGCTGTGCAGCACAAACTGTTGCCCTACTCTGTGTCCACCGTCAACAGCAGGCTGCTGGAGGCATCGGGCAAAGTTCAACTCCTTGCTGCCATCAACGGCGAAGTGCCCAGTCTGTTTGTAACGCAACGCAACATTTTGGGATTTGGCATGAGCAATGGGGGCAGTGGCGGCATCAAGATACGCGGTGTGGGAGGGTCGCCCACTAATGCCGTGCTGGTGATGATGGACGGGCAACCTCAGTTCGCTGGGTTGTTTTCGCACCCTGTGGCTGACTTCTACGGTACGGATTATGTGGACCATGTGGAGGTGTTGAGAGGGCCAGGCTCGGTTCTCTATGGCTCCAACGCCATGGGCGGTGTCATCAATGTCATCACCAAGCAGCCGCAAAAAGACGGAGTGCGCACCGTGCTCACCACGCAATATGGCAGCTACAACACTTGGCTCAACACCATTAGCAACACAATACGCAAAGGCAAATTCTCATCACTGATTTCACTGAGCCATAACCGCACTGACGGGCTGCAGGACAACTTCGACTTCAGGCAGTCAAGTCTCTACGCCAAGTTGGGGTATGACCTGACAAGGGCATGGAAGTTGTCTGCCGACTACACACTCATGAATTTCGTTGGCAACGACCCCATCTACGCCAAGTTGCGCAACGCAGAGTCTAACGATGTCTATCACCAAAACATCACACGTGGTGAGGCTTCGCTCACTCTGACCAATCAATATGGCAGGGGTACTTCGGCCCGGACGGCAACTGGCACCAATGGTGCCGTGCGCATTTACTACAGCTACGGCAACCACTATGTCGACGACCCCAACCACTTCCATAGTCTCGACGACCGCTTCGGCATTTTGGCCTACCAGAATTTTGCGCCGTGGCAACAGGCCACCGCAACCCTCGGCTTTGACTTCAATACCTACACGGGGAAAATTCCGGTGTCGGGCGGTCATGCCCACGGCGACGGCAGCCGGCCTGCACAGATGCAGACTATCAACCGCAAGAGCATCACCGAGTATTCTCCCTATGTCACACTACAGCAATCACTCCTGAGCAACAGACTGACGTTGAGCGGCGGATTGCGCATGGCCAACAGCGACCGATTTGAAAGTCAATGGCTGCCGCAAGCAGGCTTCACCATACGCCCCGGACGCGACTGGACACTCAAGGCCAGCGTAGCCAAGGGATATCGAAACCCTTCCTTCCGCGAGATGTACCTCTATGCCGTAGCCAACCCCGACCTCGACCCAGAGAGCATGGTGAACTACGAGGTGACTGCAAGCAAGCGATTCTCGCACTACTTGTCAGTCGACCTGACTGGCTATTTCTCAAAGGGCAACAACATGATTCAGACGGCAAGCGTGTCAACCGGCAACGGCGGCACAACCAGCCGCAACATGAACACGGGGTCGTTTATCAACAAAGGTATCGAGGTGGGTCTGCAAAGCCATCCGATTGAAGTACTCACGCTGCGCGCCAACTATAGCTATATGCACACATCGCTGACCAACCTCACAGCAGCACCCAAAAACCAGTATTTCCTAGGCATAGGCTGGCAGGCACTCAAGCAACTCTACGTTGACGCACAGCTCAAAGGTGTAGGTGGTCTCTATGTGGCAGATGGCGTACACCACCAGAACTACACACTACTGGGGCTCCGCCTCACCTACAAGCCAATACGCCAACTCGACATCTTCGCCCACTTCGACAATATCACCGACACGAGATACATGATCAACAACGGCTACCGCATGCCGGGGTTCAACGTGATGGGTGGAGTCAAGGTTGTGCTATAGCCTAACGATGAGAGTCATGGCATCATGATATGCGCCCTAGCAAACTAATCCGTGCTATACAGATGAGCCGATTTTAAGAGATGCACATTAAGGTTCTGCAACGGGGCGGACGGTGTGACCAACGCAACGTTCGCTGCTGTTCTGTTTGTGGCCGCTACTGTCGAAGTAGAGGGTGTACGCAATGCTGACATAGTTGGAATGGAGCGTACTCGACCAGTAGTAGCCGCACGAGCCATGGTTATCGCGGTACCCATTAAAGTAGTAGCCCGAAGCTGGGAGGAAGATGGTATTACCGTTCTTTACGCTGGTGACTTTGTAACCATCGATGGAAGAGCCCTTGGTAGTGGTTCTGCTCTCCCAAGTCCAAGTGCAGTTGCTGGAGTTGAGAAGTTCGCCGAATTCATCATCAGTCGGCATGCGGCAAGAAGAGCCCCAGTTGACGTAGGCGGCATCGTGCTGCTTTTCCAAAGTGGTCTTGCTATCGATGGAATAGATGGTGTGGTCTGAATCAAAAAAATCACTCTCGCTATAATTAGATTTAGTAGTTGTCTCACCCCAAGCATAGTAATTGCCGTCATCGGCAGGCATATCTGCACCCACATTGCAAGTAGCCCAAAGCAGGCCGCTTGGCAAACCAAGGTCGACAAACTTATGGCCGTTGATAATTTTGTAAGTTGGCTTTTCCCCATATGTAGTCTCGCTGCATACATCACGATAGTAGACCGTATCGTAGACCTTTACATACGCACGATAGTAATATGTTGTGCCAGCATCGAGACCAGAGATGCTAAAAGTGTAGTTGGACAACGAACTTCCCTCCCTTATCTTGCAGTCATTTATCGTAGGAGTCTTATTCAAGTCAGAGAAGCAGATTCCTACTTCGGGCGACTGCGAAAATGACTTGTAATCTTCAGACTTGAATGCAACGCTGAATGATGCAGAAAACGATTCCTTGGTTATCTCCGTTACATCGCCATAGGTGAAACTGAGCAGTTATCAAAAGTTACTTACTGGATATAATAGGCTTTTAGTTTTCCATCCGGCGAGACTACATACAACGTTTTTTGTGCTGCAGCAAACTGCATTGCCAGCAGCATCATGCAAAAGAAAGTAAATATCTTCTTCATACGTGGAGCCTTCTTATTTCTTCAGGAGTTTGAAACTTACACCGCTGCCGGTGCTTACTACGTATACTCCAGCTGGCATACTGCTGAGGTCAATGCTGGCATTGCCTGCAGCATCAGCTTTGGCGGCATTTACTTGGTTACCGCTGAGAGTTACCAAATAGAGTCGCTCTTTGGCAGTCATGCCGCTGACTGTCACTACGCCGGCAACATAATTGAATACGGGGCGCTTGGCAGCCCCTGTACTCTCCACCTGCTGGATACCTGTATTGATATTTTCCTCGAAGTAAAACTTTTCCACGTCTGCGAAAGCATAAGATACCGCAGAGGCATCGGACGAGGATATGGTTAGCCCGTACGCTGTCACACTAATCTCGGGTTTGCTGGCAAAGGCGAAAGAGACAATCTTGCCATTGGAGAACAGAAATGTTACTCCAGGCTGTGTATCTACCGCATTGGCATGCACGGTCGCTGTGCTAAGACAGACGAATGCGACGAAGATTCGGAGTAGTTTTTGAATCTTTTCATTGTATGTATCGCTATTTTTATCGTTTACAAGCGGTAGTGATGCGACCAAAAGCCGGGGGTGTCACTCTTCTGCTTGACCTTCGCTCATAAGATAGGATTTGATGAAGCCATCGAGTTTGCCGTCCATCACAGCGTCAACATTGCTGGTCTGATAGCCAGTGCGGTGATCCTTTACACGGCGGTCGTCAAACACATAGGAACGAATCTGGCTACCCCACTCTATCTTCTTCTTGCCAGCCTCTATCTTGGCCTGCGCAGCTTGGCGGCGTTTCAACTCGCGGTCATAGAGTTGCGAGCGGAGCAGTCGCATGGCGTTGTTGCGATTCTCAAGTTGCTTGCGCGTCTCGGTATTCTCGATGATGATTTCTTCTTCCTCGCCGGTGTCGGGGTCGGTGTATTGGTAGCGTAGTCGCACACCGGTCTCCACCTTGTTGACGTTCTGGCCGCCGGCACCCGATGAGCGGAACGTATCCCAGCTGATTTTGGAGGGATCTACAGTCACCTCTATGGTGTCATCGACGAGCGGCGTGACGAAGACGCTGGCAAACGAGGTCATGCGCTTGCCCTGGGCGTTAAAGGGAGACACTCTCACGAGGCGATGTACACCGTTCTCCGACTTCAGGTAGCCGTAGGCCATGTCGCCCTCAATCTCTATGGTGCAGGTCTTGATGCCAGCCTCATCGCCATCCTGAAGATTCACTATTGTTGACTTGTAGTTGTGGGACTCGGCATAGCGCAGATACATGCGCATAAGCATGGATGCCCAGTCTTGACTCTCGGTGCCGCCCGCACCCGAATTGATTTTGAGCACACAGTCCATGGAGTCTTCCTCCGACTGGAGCATATTCTTGAGTTCCATCTTCTCAAGAACCTCGCGAGCCTTGTCGTAGGCTGCATCAACTTCCTCCTCGGTCACCATGTTGTCGCGATAGAACTCCAACGAGAGCTCCACCTCGCCAGTGAGGCTCTGCAGCTCGGCATAGTGGTTTACCCAGAACTGCAAGGTCTTGACTTTCTTCATCTGCTGCTCGGCAGACTTGGGGTCATTCCAGAAATCTGGGGCCTGCGTGCGCAGTTCCTCTTCTTCCAGTTCAATCTTCTTGGCTTCGATATTGAGATATCTTCCCAGAGCCTCTGTGCGGTCAGCGAGGTCTTTATATTGATCGTGTGTTATCATGTGTGTGAGTCGGCTATTATCTCTTGTTGGTATTTTCTTGCTGTCTAATCTGTGCAATTGGATTGTCTATTCGTACATCTTCTCTATTTCGCGGGCATAGTGTTCGAAGATGACGCGCCGCTTTATCTTGAGCGTGTTGGTCATTTCGCCCCGCTCCATGCTGAAAGGCAAAGGCAGCAGGGTGAAACGCTTGATACGCTCATAGTTGGCCAGTCCCTGCTGCAAGAAGTCGATACGGTCTTCCAGCATTTTGCAGATTTCGGCATTACAGCACAATTCGGCGTCGGTCACGGCGTTGATGTCGTGGCTGTGGGCATAGTGGCGCAGCATATCGTAGGCCGGCACTATCAGAGCCGACACATATTTGTAGCGGTCAGCAATCACGACAATCTGGTCTATATATTTATCAACCACTATTTTGGCCTCTATCTGCTGCGGGGCTATATATTTGCCGTTAGACGTCTTGTAGAGGTCCTTGATGCGGTCGGTAAGGAACAGTTCTCCGTTGCTGATATAGCCGCCGTCACCAGTATGGAACCACCCTTCTGCATCAATGGCCTCAGCCGTGGCTGCGGGATTGCGATAGTAGCAGGGGATGATGGTAGGACCTTTGAGGAGCACTTCGCCCTGAGCGGAAATCTTGACGTCAACAGTGTCGAGCGGTCTGCCCACAGAGCCAATGATAAATGGTTTGCCGACATGGTCGCACGACACGGTGGCGGTGCTTTCGGTTAAGCCATAGCCCGTCACCATATCAATGCCGCAAGCGTGGACGAAGCTCTCTATGTCGGGCGACACCGCCGCCCCGGCTGTGGGAAAGAAGTTGGCGCGGTCGAGCCCGAGGGCCTTGCGCACTGCGCTGAACACCATAGTGTCGTAGAATCGATATTTCATGCTCAGAGCCAACGGCACGGGCTTGCCCTTGGAGACATAGTCGGCGTAGACTTTGCGTCCTGTAGTCACTGCATTTTCAAATAGCTTGCGCTTGACCGCATTGCCCTGCACTCGCTCCACCACTCCCTCGTAGACTTTCTCCCAGAAGCGGGGTACGGCGCACATGCAGGTGGGTCTGATGCGGCGCATGGTCTTGAGCACGTCGGCAGGGGTTTGATTTATCACCTGCACAGCGCCTATGGAGAGTCCCAGATAGGACCATCCGCGCTCAAAGACGTGGGAGAAGGGCAGAAAGTTGAGACAGATATCTTTGTCGGTGAGCGGCAGCACCTCGCTGTTGGCCTTGATGGCTGCGGCGTACATGCCATAGGTCAGCACCACACCCTTGCTGGTGCCACTGGTGCCACTGGTGAAGAGTATGTTGCAGATGTCGGAGTCTTGCGCTTGCGCCTTGAGTGAATCGAGAGTAGCATCGAGTCCGGCACAGTCGCCCAGAGCAAGAAATTCGTCAAAGGAGACGGATATAGTATCAGAGGGATGCTTGGTGACAGTGTCATCAAAGATTACGATGCGCTCCAGCGAGTGGCACACGGACAATAGCGAGAATGCTATGTCGTATTGCCGTTGGCCTCCCACGAAAACGATTCGTATGCTTGCCTCTGAAATCATATAGCGGACTTGCTCCGCACTGCTATTGGCGTAGAACGGCACGGTAATGACCCTCACGCCATAAGCTCCGAAGTCGGCAAAGAGGCAGTGGGGCATATTGTCGGAGAAGACCGCCACACTCTCCTGCGCTTTCATGCCCAGAGCGAGCAGGGCTTTGGAGGCTTGGTGCACGGTAGTGCCGAAGTTTGTCCATGACACAGGAGTCCACTTGCCGCTTGCGGCATCGCAGTATACCAATGCTGTCTTGTCGCCGAACTTGGCTGCCTGAGTCTCTATCAACTTAGAGAGGTGACACAGTGTAACCATTGATTTCTTGATATATAGATACATAAAATCCGCCCGTGAAGATCTGCCAGCCGGCAGACCACCACGGGCGGACGGGCAGCGTCAAGCTACCTTGTTGAGTTTCTTGATTATAGAGAATATGAAGAGTGCTGCGAGGAGGCAGATAGCCATCAGAACTCCCCACACGATGTAGAGGTCGCTGCCCCAGATGAGCGTAGGAATGCTCACAAGGAAGTTACCTACAGCGGTGGCTACGAACCAACCGCCCATCATCATGCCTTTGTATTTAGGAGGAGCCACCTTGCTGACAAACGAGATGCCGATAGGTGAAAGCAGCAGTTCGGCAAAGGTCAGTATGAGATAGGTAGACACCAAGATGTTAGGACTGACATCGGCCAAGTGTTTGGGGTGTACAGGGTCGGGAGCTGGCAAGCCGATTGACGACACGGTCATGAGCATATAGGCACAGGCTGCTACGAGCATGCCCAGTCCAATCTTGACGGGAGCCTTGGGTTCTTTGCCCTTCTTGGCGAGCGCACCAAAGAGAGCGATGCTCACAGGGGTCAGTGCGACCACGAAGCAGGGGTTGAACTGCTGGAAGATAGGAGCATCTATACCAACTGTGCCTACAGAGTAATATTTGTGGATTAGCACGCCGGCACCTACGATGGCCAGCAAACTGTAGATGATGCGTCCCTTGACTGCGCTGCTTTGGAAGATGCCAAACAAGCCATAGACGATAAAGATGACCATCATGAGGTTGGTCACGTCAAACTCCATGGCGGTGAGTCCCGTGGCAGAGGTAGCAACATAGTCGCGGGCGAAATAGGTGAGCGTAGCTCCGTTCTGGTGGAATGCCATCCAGAAGAATATCACGACGGCAAACACAAGGCAGAGGCACACGATGCGTTCCTTGGTTTCGGCGGGCGAAATCTCGGCAACCTGCTCGGTCTTCTCCGTTGCGGTTTCTTTTTTGGAGGTGGCAAGCACCTGTCTGAACGTCGATTTGCCCAGATAGTAGATGAGGATGCTGACAATGAGCGATGCGCAAGCCACGGCAAAGGCGAAATGGTAGGAATCGCCCTCAGAAATGTTGAGGTCAGTCTGCGCCCACTTCATGATTTTGATAGCAGCGGTGGGAGCAAACAATGCGCCCACGTTGATGAGCATATAGAACAGAGAGAAACCAGAGTCGCGCTTGTCGGCATATTTCGGGTCGTTGTAGAGGTCGCCTACCATGACCTGCAGGTTACCCTTGAACAGTCCGGTTCCGAAGCTCACGAGCACCAGTGCGGCAGCCATTGCTATGATGGCCAGTACGGATGAGCCCAGTGGCACCGACAGCAGTGCGTAGCCGCAGAACATGATGTAGATGCCGATGGTGACCATCTTGGAGTAGCCCCACTTGTCGGCAGCGATACCACCAAAGAGTGGCAAGAAATACACAAGCATGAGAAAGCTTGAGTAGACCACGCCTGACACTGATGTACTCCAACCGAAGTTGGCCTGTAGGAAGAGAATGAATACGGCAAGCATGGTGTAGTAGCCAAAGCGCTCACCGGTGTTGGCAAAAGCCAAGGCCCATAGGCCTTTGGGTTGTCCTTCAAACATATTGTTTCGTTTTATAGTTAATATTTCGTTTTATCGTTTCAAGTTGGCTTTTTCCAGCCCATAGCCTTTCTTGCGGTCTTCAATCTTGAGTGCCAGCGACAGCACTACTGCCACCAGACCAAATGCGGCGAACAGACTCATCGACATTGTGTAGTCAATCTGCCCCGAAGCGTCGGTATTGGCACCATTGACCGACCCTATCAGTATGGGCACCAGCGCAAGACCAATATTCTGAATGTAGAATATCAGGGCATAGGCAGTACCCAGCAGTTTCATCGGTATAATCTTGGGCACCGACGGCCACATGGCCGAAGGCACCAAGCCAAATGCCACACCCAGCGCCACCATAGCTGCTACAGCCACAATCCACGAGGTCAGCGGCAGGGCAAACACCACGTGAACCAGCGTAAGCAGCACCGAGCCTATCACCATCAGCGTGGCACCCTTGCCTTTGCGGTCATAGATGGAGCCAAAGAACGGGGTGAGGAAGATAGTGCCAAAAGGCAACATGGCGGGTATGAGTCCAGCCACCTCATTTGCCACACAATACTTGGTGGCCATCAGTTTAGTGGCAAACTTCAGGAAGGGGAACACTCCGGCATAGAACATGAGGCAAAGCAGCGTGATGAGCCAAAATCCCTTGTTGCAGAACAGCAACTTGAGGTCGCCAAACCGGAATTCATCTTCGGGAGTAGTACGCGATGCCTTGGCCTCCTTGTCGAACTTGCGGTCCATCACGCTGTAGACCAAGAAGCTGACCATTCCTGCACACAGCAGTGCAGCGCCCAGTCCTACCGACGCACTAACACCGCCCATTGCTTTGGCGAAGGGCAACGAGATGCCCAACGCTGCTGCGGTGCCAATACGCGCCAGTGCCACCTGCAAGCCCATGGCCAACGCCAGTTCGTGGCCCGTAAACCACTTGGCAATGACCTTGGTCACCGTGATACCAGCTATCTCGCAGCCCACACCATAGATGGCGAAGCCCAGACATGCCCATACCACTTGCATCTGATAGCCAAACAAAGAGCCTTCAAACTCGTGACCCACGGCATACCACTTTATCAGCGCACCGGCAAACATGAGCACGGTGCTCAACACACCCGTGAAGCGAATGCCAAACTTGTCGAGGATGATGCCGCCGAAAAACAGCAGCAGCAAGAAGACATTGAAGAAGCCGTAGCTGCCGGAGAAGAATCCGTAGTCATCTGACGACCATCCCAAACCGCCCTGATCCTTCGCCAGCGTGAGCAGCGGCTCAAGCGGTGACATCACATCGGTAAAGAAATAGCCGAACATCATCGTGGCGCTCACTATCACGAGCGCAGTCCACCTTGCCGTTGTGCTCTCGGCAAGGGATTTCTTTATAGTATTTTCCTTCATAGTCGTTATTACAACATGCCGACCATCTCCCCCAGCCCGCAGACCCATGCGCAAGTCAAAGACCCATGCGCACTGGCAGCCGTAACTATCTGAGATGAGTCCGCTCTCAATCAACAACTGGCAAATTTAATGTTTTTTCTCCATCATCATTACATTTTTACAATAAAACTGCCCTATTTGCCGTGATTTAGCAAACCTCACGCC
>CAVCAW010000017.1:0-5830 GCA_963600315.1 Bacteroidaceae bacterium
CAAATTACAGACCAATATTAGAAGCAATGAAAAGGATGACTATGAAAAAGCGTGGGGAGCGCAAGCGTCGCTACGCCAAGGTGGCGGTGGCAAGGCTCGGTGATGCCACGGCAAGAGCAAAGGCGGCTGGGACGGGCAAGCTGGCTGTGGCCTGTGACGGGGCTGACGTGGGTCAGGACAAGCCGACTGTGGCAGGGGGAGTCGCTGCGGCGGGCAGGACGCTGAAGTTTCGCTTGCCTGGCACTACGTTGGCTGACATGGAGAATAGGCTGTGCGCACTTATGGCCGAAAACCACAGGCTGAAGCACCGCCGCCCCGTGATAAGAATAGAGAATGTGAATATCAACACTCTGGTAACCAAAAATTGAGAAAAAAGATGGAGATAACTGTTAACGGCAACATCAGCATTGGCACCAAGGTGGACGTGGCAGCCGGTGCGACCTATATCCACACGCGCATAGACCACGTGGACAACTACAACTATAATGAGTCGGGCGACGACGCACTACGCCCAGTGGCGGTCAACGACATCAGGTCGGGGCTGGAGAATTATTTTGGCATGGGCTTCAGGGGGCGCAATCCTCTCAAGGTGGACTATCTGGCTCAGCTGGCGGAGGACATCAGTGCCTTTGAGCTGCCCAAGGACCAGGCCCGCATTGCCAACATGCTCTACTGCAGCAAGGAGATGATCAACAAGCCCAAGTCGTTCAGCCGCTGGTATGGCGAATTCTGTCGCATCTGTGGTTTCAAGCGTCACAAGTATGACCAAAACAAGGTCGACGATTTTGAATTTCTCAAGAAGCGTTTCTACTACCTCACATTCTGACATAGGCCGTGCCGAAGCGACAGTGCATTTAGTTGGCGGCACAGTAGCACTAGCGTTCACCCATAGCATATCCCATTAATGAAAAAAGGCGGTCTCCACAAAGAGAACCGCCTTTTTTATCTTGAAAGGTCGCTTTAAGCGACTGTCATATTATCTGAAGAGCATCTTCTTGCCGTCTACTATGTAGAGGCCCTTCTGAACCTTCTCCACGCAACGTCCGCTGAGGTCGTAGATGACAGCAGGCCTATATGTCCGCTCTACGGACTGTATGGCCAAAGGGTCGTCTACCACATCTATGCGAAAGAGGTTGCTGTAATTGCTAGACCATGCCACGCTGTTGCCCCATGAGTCAAAGATACCAGTAGCCATGATAACGAAAGAGCCGTCTGTAGTGCCGTTGCTGCGTTTGCTGACAAGGAAGTACGTGCCGTCTTTCGTTGCGCTTGCGTCAATCGCCTGCCAGTTGCAATATGTAGCATTATATGACGAAAGGGTACCGGCATTGTTGTTGTAACCATAGTTATTGCCGGCACGCCATATCATATAGAGCTTTGCGTCCTCGTTGTAGAACGAGTAGTAGTCGTTGTCGCGTTTCTCGCAGAGGAATTGCGCCTTTGCCTCGAGGGCATCTGGTTCCGACGAAAACTGCAGAATGCTGTTGTCGTCAATGTAGAGCGTATACTCGTCGCCGTTTTGCTGTATATTGGTAAGAGTCACAGTCTTGCCGTCCCATCTGTCAGTCTCTTTTCCAGAAACTATCAGCTGATAGATAGCGTCCACATCCTGTGTAGTTGGCGAAGACTTGAGGGCGTTGGCAGCTGCTCTTAGCTGCTGCTTCACTCCGTCAGCAAGCGACGAAGCCTCGGCATAGGCGAGGAAATAAGATTTGAGGAACGCACCGCGGTCAACAGAAGTGTTGATGCTGTATGCGCCCTGTGTGATATATTCCAAGGAATAAGGAGCATAGAGATTGTCGAAGCCGTCGAAGTTGTGAGTACCACTGCCTGTCGGGAAACTTGTTGTGACAGGGTTTTGGCGCTGTCCGAAGCCCGTAAGAGTCTCTTCCCAGAAGAAACCTATCTTGTTGTCTGCCTGCCACTCCATAGAACTGTAGGCAGAGGAAGTGTTGCTCACTTGACAGAATCCGTTCCAGTCCTTCGAGAAGTTCTCCACTGTATTAAGGTCGGAGAGGCCGGTCAACTCCTTATAATATATGCCGACATTCGTACGGCTGCTTCCTGTAGGTATTGACTGCAACGCAAGATACATCTCCTTGCCGTCGTCATTGCGCTTCACTGGCAGAACGAGCATCTCGCCATTGGTGGAGTTGTTGCCGGGGGTGAGTCCTGAGCCTGCGAAAGTACACTTGGCTGATGTAGCCCACGAGCCCTCGCCTTCAAGCGTGTTGGTATAAGTGAAGATATTGAAGATGCGTCCGCCATTGGCGCGACTCGTCAGTATCACGCGACCGTCAGGCAATTCGTCGCATTTTGGTTCGTTGCCGTCTGGGGCAGGAAGTGCAGTCGCACCGCCAAGGGCATGCCAAGTGGTGCCGAAGTCGTCGGAGTAGATGACGCGGTTGCCATTGGGGCGGGCACACAGCGCAGCATACAAGCGGTAGTAGTCGCCCTTCTTCACGATACGGCTTTGGAACACCCTGCCGCCGCCAACGAAGGCAGCCTCTATGGCGTTGCCGTCGTCGAAGAGCGAATAGATGTCCTCTGTAACATTCACAGGAGTCTCCCAAGTGCTGCCATTGTCGTGGCTGCGAATGAGGGCGATAAGGTTAGGGTTGGAACGGGTGGTGTTGCTGCTCGTGTAGAGCGTGCAGCCGCCAACTGCCAACACAAGCACCTCCTGGCTCGTGCGGTCGGCAACGACAGCAGGGTCGCCAAATGCCGTTTCAAAATAGTTTTCAGTGGCAGATGTCTTTCCGTTGCCCACAGCCACTTCCTTAATCTCACTCCACGTTGCCCCATTGTCGTCGCTGGTGCGGCACACCACGTCCACTTGTCCGTATCCAGGGTCTGTTCCGCAGACAAGTCTGGCAGCAGTAGCAATAAGCCGTCCGTTGTAGGTCTGTGCAATTCCGGGAATGCGGTAAGGAGGCACCACTCCATCACCTTTGCTCGTATTAAACAAGTCTTGGCTATCGGGAGCCTTGAGATAGTCGATGTTACTTACCCTTATCACATTGTCTTCTACAGTTATATCGGCGCTGTTTACCACCTTGCCCACGATGCCTACAGTCAGACGGTCTGCACTGACAACAGAGGTCGGAAGGAAGAAACCGCCGTTGAACGCAGACTCAGTCGTGCCGTTGTGAGTATAGGTAATGTAGGCGTCGTCAGGGCCGTCAATGACTACATTGTATATGTAACGGTCGTCAAGGCTCACGGGTTCAAAGCGCCAGAGCAAGTCAGCAGCTGTCTTTGCGCCGTCTGTCCAAGTGGTGATATAGTCAGTAGCATTCAACTTATAGTAATAACCGCCATTGGTACAGTTGACAGCCTCAGAAAAATAGTAGTAGCGATAGTCGTCGACATCGACAGAGTCGGTAATGGTGAGCGTTGAGAACGTACCGGCAATACCGCCCACATTAGTGGTTCCAGCAACCATAGGCTGACCGTCGCCGTTGACAATTGAGAGCGTATTGTCGCCATTGTTAGTGATGCGCCAAATGCCGTTGTTGGTCTCCACTTTTGAGTCACTCTGCAACGTGTACTTATAGGTATTGCCGCTCAGGAATGCGTTGTTGTAAATGTTCTCCGTGCGGTTTGTCTCCTTGCTGACGATGTGGTAATAGCCCGTCTTTATGGCTTGTGCCCCAGGCAGTTCTACCTCTTCACCGTTGAGGAAAGCCTCAAGGTCGTTGACGTACTTGGCACAGTCTTCGCCAGCCACGGTGCTACTTGTGAAGCGCGAGAGCAGAATGTTTAGCGAGTCAAGTTTAGCTGTGTTATCCTGACACTCTGCCTTCAGAATCTGCACCTTCTCATACTGATGTATTCCCTCGATGAGGCGTTCAAAACGCACGCTCGAGCGGTTGCCAGGATAGTAGCAGTAGGTGTCTCCCGACTGGAACTTGCGGAAGCGGCTGTCGGTCAAGGGATGCTCGTCCCAGTTCATGAATGACCAATGTAGATAGCCGTCCAAGTTGTTGGCGGCGGCATAGATAGGCAAGAAGGTTGCCTCTGCCGGATTGGAGTTAGTGAAAATATTAGGCTCGTAGTCAGCGCAAGAGGTGTAGATAGTAGTCACGCCTCCGTTAGCTTTGCGGTTGGCCAGGTCGGAGGATGAGAAATTCTTGTCCTGACCCAGGGCTACACAAAAGTCATTAAGCTTGTCGACGAGCGAGGAATGGTAGTTGCCAGCCAATGCCACCTTGAAGCCCAAGCTGTTGGCTATGTTGTAAGCGTTGAGCATGTCGGCCTCAGCCCGTTCGTCCATAGCGATATTGGTCTTGTCAAACCACCCCTTTTCTTGCAAGTGAGCCTTGAAAGATGTGAGGAAATTGGTCCACAGCGACTTGTAGGAGTCGGAAGAAGTCGTGGTAGAGAGCAACTTGTAGGAGCTGCTGCTCTCATCAAAATAGCGGAAGCTCATGTCCCATGGCACCATGCTGAAACAATTGATTTGCTTAGATATGCCGCACTCTTCGCACAGAGTTACATACTTGTCGAATATCGTATAGTCGTAGCTCCACGTGCCGTCACTCTTGAGGGTGGTCTGCACCATAGGGTCAAACTTGTCGTGCGACTGCTCGCCCCAAGGTTCGTAGAACATGATGGTCGTCACTACGCTCTGTCCGGCACGGGCAAGAGCCTTGAGATAGGGTCGCAATGCCTCGATGTGACCATCGCTCCATCGCTCCACGCCATAGTAGCGGCTTACCGCATAGGGCTGCTGCCAAAGGTCAAGGTGGAAAGTCTGAGCACTGGGAAGCGGAAGAGTCTTATCCACCACATTTATGTTCAGCGTCAACGACTTAACCACATTGCCGTCTGCTCCAACGACCTCGAGGACAGAAGTATAATGCCCTGCGTCAACGGTGGTAGGCACGTCTATCGTGCACCAAACAGGTCGCGTGGTCATGGCTGCCACAGTGTGCGGCTTGTCTTGGTCAATAATGTCGGGAGAGAGATAGGTAGCAAGCGTCGTGTCGTGCACACCACAGCCACTGAAGTCGTCTGTAATTACATAGTTCACAAAGTGCGCCTCGGCTGCAGTGATGCCAGTCGCTTCTCCATTCTTTGTCCATGCAGTCATCTTAACCTTGAGCGACTCTTGCTTTGTATTGCTGTAGAGAACAGCGAGCACATTGGCACGCTCGCCCTTCCAAACGCTGATGTTTTTTGTATCCGTAAGCTTCACGTCAGGCACCTCACGTATAGCATAGTGTTTGTCACGACTAGCCCACGAGGCATTGAGCCCAGAGGGCAAGGCCGACCATTCGGAAACGTCGGGAGTCTCTGCAGAAACAGGCTCTGTATAGTCGTCTATCGGATAGGTGGTGTTCTGCGCTTGGGCGGTCAAGCCAAAAGACGAACTCAACAACATGGCGAGCAACACCATTCTAGTTACAGAGAGGGGGTAATCCATAAATTTAGCATTAAAATCCAGCAGCACATTGACATTAGATTTTTCATTACAAAGCAGGCGGTATAGTCCCGCCACGATTCGTCTGCGCCAGACACTTAACTTTTTGTGCTGCAATAAAAAAACAAGAATCCGGGCGACCGCCAAGTCGATGTCTTCAGAAAAACGTTCTATCTGATGCCACACTTTGCTCAATGATGTTCCGCCTTTGAAAATCAACTTGTCTGCAAATGGCAATGTGAACACAATCTGCAGTATCGTTGTCACCCATAAATCCTTTTCAATGGCTTGCGGCGGAAGTCCCAAGCGAGCGGATACCTGCTGGAGTACACGCTGCTGGTCATCTGGCGAGAGGTGGAAATAGTTATTCATAAGCCTTGGTCACAATTTTTCTTATCCAAATGG
>CAVCAW010000018.1:0-11373 GCA_963600315.1 Bacteroidaceae bacterium
CGCGCGTGATGCAGCATGAGTTCGACCACCTTGAAGGCAAAGTGTTTACCGACCGCATTAGCGCATTCCGCCGCTCTATGCTCAAGAGCAAGATGTCGGCATTCCTCAAGGGTAAAGCCCGCTGCTCCTACAAGGTGCGCACGGTCAGAAAGTAGACTCCCGTAAACATTGCGAAAAATATGAAGCTTATGCTGCTCCGCAACGGTTTGCGACCCTTTACTGGGGCAGTCATGCGTTTGTTGTTGTTCCTCTTGCTATTGTTGCAAGGGGGCGGGGAGATTTGCGCTCAGTTGAATACCGACGCCGTGATGACTGTAGGCCGCAACGCATTGTACTATGAGGACTATGCATTGTCGATACAGTATTTCAATCAGATTGTCTCGGCTCGCCCCAACCTGTACTTCCCATACTATTATCGGGCTGTGGCCAAGTATTATCTAGGAGACTACATGGGAGCTGCCGAAGACTGCAACCTGTCGGTGGAGCGCGACCCCTACATTGCCGATGTCTACCGCTTGCGCGCCATCTGCCATATACGTACTGATAATTACGAGTCGGCAGCGCAGGATTATGAGCACCTCATCAAGATGCTGAGTTTCAAGGATCGTGATGTGTGGTACAACCTAGTGCTCTGTAAGTCGCAGCTAGGCAAAAACGATGAAGCTGACCATCTGCTTGACTCAATGGCTGTGGTGTGGCCCGACTATGCACGCATCTATATGCTCAAGGCGCAGGTGGCCATGACTCGCAATGACACATTGTCTGCCGACTCTCTGTTGAGGCACACCGTTGCACTCGACACGGTAGATGTCGATGCCATTTCAGCCTTGGCGCTGTTGTGTCTGCAGAAAGACAAGAGTTCGGAGGCCGAATCGTGGTACTCCAAAGCGATAGGCTTGGCTCCTCGCCAGACGCAGTTCTATGTCAACAGGGCTTTGGCCCGCTATCGCCAAACCGACTTGCGTGGTGCTATGACAGACTACAATGCCGCCTTGGAGATAAATCCCAACAACTATCTTGCCCACTACAATAGGGCGCTGTTGTGTATGCAGGTGGCGGAGAACAATTTGGCAATTGAGGATTTGGACTTCGTGCTGGCCCGTCATCCCAACGACCGCCTGGCATTGTATAACAGAGCAATCCTGGCCCAACAGACGGGTGACTTCCATCGAGCTGTCAAGGACTATACCACTATTATCAAAGAATTTCCAGGTTTTTCGGGAGCTTATGTAAATCGTGCTTACTGCTATAGGATGCTTGGCGACCGCAGACGGTCTGACGTTGATGACCGCAAGGCTATGCAGTTGCAGCTGGACTTTGCCTATACTCACAAGGAAGCCACCACCCCAATGGATTCGGTGACACGCGACAAATCTGATGTTGACATCGAAGACTATGACAAACTCGTCACGGACGAAACCGAAAACGTGATGCCGGTCTATGCCTCGGAGTCGCGCGGAGCCATACAGAACAAGCAAGTTGAAGAAGACTACCAACCGCTGTTCGCAATGACGTTCTTCAGAGCTGACAATGGCCTGAATTACTCTCAGGCGGAGCAGCCGGCATTTATGGACACCCTCAACAATGTGTGCAATTTCAACTATCCGTTGTGTCTTTCGGCGCGCGAGCTGTCGGTCACGGACAGCCAGTATCTCACCATACGCAACTATAGAAACAAGGTCGAAGAGCAACTCAAGGAACGGCCGTCTGATGGTTGGCTGCACTTAGCTGCTGCAGTTTGCCTCAGTGCGGAGCGCAATTATGGGCAGACTCTTGAACGACTGGAGGTCTGCGAAAAGGTGCTGACAGGTTCGCTTAACTCTCGGGAGTTGTCAGTCGCTAGCCATTGTCTGGCGGCTGAGATTAAGGCTAAGCAGTCTGACTTGAGAACACAAGACGGCTCACCGTCAGCTGCCGACGACACCAAACTGAGATATGCTGGCGCTATAAAGAATCTGACGGCAGCCTTGGAAATTGATGCTAACTGCGCTTTGCTCTATTACAATAGGGCCACGCTTTATGCCAAGAGTCGGGAATACTCCAGAGCCTTGTCGGACTACACTGAAGCCTTGAGGCTGAACCCGCTGTTGGCTGAGGCTTACTATAATCGCGGACTCGTATACATATATATGGAACAGCAGCAATCGGGTTTGGCTGACTTGAGCAAGGCGGGCGAACTGGGGCTGTTTACTTCCTACAGTCTGATTAAGCATTATATGAAGAAATAGCCTTCGAGACAATGGAAACAAAGCAGCAACAACGAGAGCTAATCAAGGCCCGGAAGAGAGACTTTATGTCGAAGACTCCCTTGTTGCGGAGAATAGCCCTTTCCGAAGAGATTTTGTCGAGAGTGGAGTGTCTCCCTGAGTTTGCAACGGCTCGGATAGTGCTGGCTTACAATTCGCTGGACGATGAGGTTTTTACGCATTCTTTCTTGAACAAGTGGTTTGAATCCAAGACTATATTGTTGCCCAAGGTTGTGGGCGATGTCCTTACGCTGCATCCTTATTTGGGGGAGAGCTCCGTTGCCAAGGGTGCATTTGGAATTTATGAACCTGTTACCCCTTGTTTCATGGCAAAGGACAAAGTGGATTTCGTCCTAGTGCCGGGGGTGGCGTTTGATTCTTCTGGCAACAGGCTTGGTCGTGGTCGTGGTTACTACGACAAACTGTTAGGCGAGGAGTTGCCCGAGACGGTGCTGCGCGTTGGTGTTTGTTTCAAGTTTCAGCTGCTGCCGCAAGTTGCTGTTGAGGCCAACGATGTGCGTATGCACAAGGTTATCTGTTAGTAAATGAGATCAATGGTTGTGAACCGCTAAAATAAAGATTCTGATGAAGTTTATTTGTGTTTTGACAAGCGTTTTGCTTCTGCTGTCAAGTTGTGACAGTTGGAAGACTCCCGCATCGTCGGAAAAGCTGCTGCCCCCAGTGTTTCCCGACTACATTGGTGTGATGATACCTGAAAATGTGGCTCCTCCCAACTTTGGAATCGAAGGTGCTTCACGTATTCAGGCTGCTTTCACTGCAGGAGAAATAACCGTCAAGCTGTCGGGCAAAGAATACATTGAGATTGACGTAGCGCAGTGGCGTTCATTGACGGAAGAAGCCTTGAAGAATGGTGGCAAGATGAGTGTAGAGGTTTCAGTGTGGACAGAGAGCTATCCCGATGGCGTGGAGTATAGTCCCTTCAACATCTATGTGAGCGCCGACAAGATTGACAACTATGTAGCCTACAGGCTCATACCGCCTGGTTATGAATCATGGAGTCGCATGGGGATTTATCAGCGTGACCTTACGACCTACGACGAGACTGCCATCGTCACCAACACACAGAATAACAATGGGTGTGTCAACTGTCACTCGTTCTGCGACTATGATGCGGACAAAGGCATGATGTTTCACGCTCGCGGTTTGGGTGGTGGCACCGTGATATATCAGGGTGGCAGTCTGCGCAAGGTGGCTCTCGAACAGAAGGGTCCTCAACTCAATGGCACATATCCCATGTGGCACCCCAATGGTCGCTTCATCGTCTTGTCGAGCAACAGCACGCGACAGTCGTTCTATGGACACTCGCAAGACAAGATTGAAGTCTATGACCAACATTCAGATCTGATTCTCTATGATGTTAAGAACGATTGTGTGCTGACCGACGAACGCTTTACAGACAGCCTGAACTGGGAAACTTTTCCTGCTTTCTCGCCCGATGGCAAATGGCTGTATTTCTGCACTGCCAAGGCTGTGAGAGTGCCTGTGGAATATGCCAAACTGCGCTACAGTGTGTGCAGAGTACCTTTTGATGCCCGTACGGGGCGGCTGGGTGCTAAAATAGATACAGTCTACAGCGCTTCGCGACAGGGTGGGAGTGTGTCGTTTCCTCGCATTTCGCCCGATGGCAAGTATATGATGTTCACGTGGGCGGACTGCGCCACGTTCCCGATTCATCACAAAGAGGCCGACTTGAAAATGGTTGATTTGACCGCTTTGCCTAACTACGCTGCTGTCAATACCGATATGCTCAACAGCAAGGATGTGGAGAGCTATCATTCTTGGAGTAGCAATGGACGTTGGATTGTATTCAGCAGCAAGCGGATAGACGGACGCTACACGCGACTCTTCATGGCTCACTGGGACGGCAAGCGTTTTTCAAAGCCCATGCTACTGCCGCAGCAAAATCCCTGGCACAATAAAGAGAGGCTCTACAGCTATAACATTCCAGAGTTTGCCAACACCGCAGTTCGTATTGACAAAGATGTGATGGCGGAGTTGTTTGTTGACGAAAACTGACATAACAAGGATCTAACTGTCACAACAAGAACTAAAGAAAATAAAATATGTCGAAACACACAAATAAAAGGGTGACTATGCCGACGCAAGGCAAATCTGGACGCAAGGATATGCACGCCTCTGCGCACAGCGATAATTCCTTGCATAGCGAAATGCCGAAATTTGCAGCTGGAAATGTTCGTTGGTGGGTTGGCTTGATATCTGCAGTTATTGTATTTATCTTTGCGAGCTTGTCGCTGAGCCTTTATCCTCACACTCAGTCGATGATGGAGAAATTGGACTTCTTTGTGGCTACTGGCGACTTTTTTGCCGTCAAGTTGTCAGAATATCCTGGAGTCAACAGTCTGCTGCAATCGTGGATTCTGCAGTTCTTCCACACTTCGGCTGTGGGAACGGCTGTAGAGGCTGCAATGCTCTCGGCTGTGGTTATTCTGTCTTCGCTGATGCCTCTAGTGTGGTTCAAGTCTGCCAATAGTCGGTTGAAATCTTGCTCCGGACCATTGATTTTGCTCTCAGCCATTCCTGCTTTGGGCTTGCTCTTGTTCTTTACTCACAAGGTGGGACTTTATATTGAAGCCCTGTGGTTTTACGTAGCTTTGTGCTTGGTCGGGCTTACGGTGCGACGCAGGTCCAGTGTCCTTTATTTCGTGGTGGTTGCTGCTGTAGGCTTGCTGTCGTTCTTCCTGTTGTCGTTTCCTGTGACCATATTGCTTATGGTCTCGCTGTTACTGCTTGTGCTTGTCAGGGACAAGTCAGTCTGTGCGGTTAGCCAAGGCAAAACCGTTGTGACATATTGCAAGCTTGCGACCCCATTGTTTCTTGTTGCAGTCATAGCGTTGCTCGTCAAATGGAGTTCTGAGTCATTGGGCTTCATTCCTCTCGAAAAACGATGGTGGTATGTCCCAGGAGCCGACGGCAAGATTTTGCCAGTGTTGCTGTTGTTGCTAGCTCCGCTTGTACTGATGTTCATTCCGCGAGTCAAGAAGGCATGGCGGCAGTTAGTGGTCGAAGTCTTGTGTTGCGTGGTTGTTGGTTGGGTGTGCTATCGCTCTATAGCCAGCGATGACGAGAGCCACACGACAGAGACGGTCTACAGCTACTTGGACTATGCCGAAGACGGAGATTGGCTCACTCTGCTTGACGAAATCCGTAGTGAGGCAGACTATACCAACATGTTCTACATACAGTGCGCCATGCTTGCCGAGGCCAAGCTAGGCACGTTGCCCGACAACCTTTTCAGTTATCCCATTAACAATCCCGAACAGTTTTGTCCGCGCTTCGACAATAAGCCCTATGCCGCAGATTTTTGTCGGATATTCTATCGCGAGCTCGGAATCTATGACGAGGCATTCCATCAAGCCTTTGAATACGGAATGAAGGTGACACCCGAGTCGGGCTTCTGCTTCTCCTCGCTTCGCCATATGACAGAATACGCTGTCAAAAAGGGTGATTGCAAATTGGCTGAGAAATATCTGTCGCTGCTGAATGGGTCATCGTGCCACTCCGACTTCATCGCCCAGCAGCGCGACTTGCTTAAAGGCAGCAGTCCAGCCAAGGATTCCCTTAGGAGCGATGACTTCATCAGAGCGTCGCTATTTAATTCCGAAATGGCTCATCAGCTTGACTATAACAGCAAAAACCGTATGGTGTCAGATTATCTGCTGTGCGGACTGCTGCTAACCAAGAATCTGGAGATCTTCAAGACAATCCTCATTGATTTGGCTGACAACTATAAGGATGCAATGCTACCCAGAGCCTATGCCGAGGCGGCAGCTATGATTAACCACCTAAGGCCCGGCATCTTTGATGGCGTGGTGAAATACTCGCCAGACTATGACCGTCAGTTTGAACAATTCATGGCATTGCACAACTCTGGTCAGGACGACTCAGCCTTCAAGGGGACTTTTTGGTATTACTATGTCTATGCTCAAATCCCATCGTTGACCGACTGGCAGAATTCCTCTCACAGCACTACTTCATAACGACTTTGCGGCAAACCCCTTGCCGCCGCATGCGACGGGTGTCGTGAACCTTCTCGCAGAATTGCTTGTTGAGCTTACGCTGAATTTTCCGCCGAAATGGATGTCGATTTCGACCGAGACGGAACTCTATTTCGGGGGAAATGCCTTTCGATTTCGGTGGAAATTCCATCGTTTTGTCAAGCTCTCTTGGGATCGTGTGGTTTCATGAAAAAAGCCCGAAACTCTGCGTACTGCTGAGCTTCGGACTTGGTTTGTGTTTGTGTCTTCTTGGTGAGATTAGAAGTTGTCGACGTGTACTTCAAAGTATGATTGTGGATGGGCGCATACAGGGCACACTTCTGGAGCTTTCTCGCCAACTACGATGTGTCCGCAGTTGCGGCACTCCCAAACCTTGATTTCGCTCTTGGCGAAGACTTCCTGACTCTCGATGTTGTGGAGCAGGGCGCGATAGCGCTCTTCGTGGCGTTTCTCTATGGCGGCGACTAGGCGGAATTTCTTGGCGAGAGCGGGGAAACCCTCTTCTTCGGCAGTCTTGGCGAAGCCTTCATACATGTCAGTCCATTCGTAGTTTTCGCCAGCTGCAGCCTGAGCGAGATTTTCGGCGGTGTTGCCGATGCCCTGCAGCTCCTTGAGCCACATCTTGGCGTGTTCCTTCTCGTTGTCGGCGGTTTTGGTGAAGATTTCTGCCATCTGCTCAAAGCCCTCTTTCTTGGCTACTGAAGCGAAGTAGGTGTATTTGTTGCGTGCTTGTGATTCGCCGGCGAAAGCGGCCTCCAGATTTTTTTCGGTTTGTGTTCCTGAATAATTGTTTTTCATAGTGGTAAGTGTTTAGTAGTTTGATGTGAACACTGCAAAATTAGATACAAATTTGACTCTCTCCAAAAATAAATCGGTATTTCGATAGCTAATTTCGGCATGAGCCTATAAAGGAGTGTCGGCAATGCCGAAATGTGCCATCTGTTTGCTAAATTTGTAGCATAAATGGTTGATGCCTATGAACACAGACAAGTTGAACTCGATGTATGCTGCAGTTTGCGAGGCCCCCAGTGGCAATGGCTTCCGGGTGGAACACATGCCTGAGATGTTTGCGCAAAGCACGGTGGACGACTGCTGTCCTCACGTACACTCGTTCTACGAGATATTGTGGTTTCAAGAAGGTCGAGGCCGTCATATGGTTGATTTCGTTGACTGCGAGGTGGCTCCCAATACCATCTTCTTCCTTTCTCCAGGTCAGATTCACCACTTCGACGTGAAGGAGGGCTACAAAGGTGTGGCGATAAAGATGTGTACCGACTTTATGAAGGACGAAAAGGAATATGAGAGCTTGTTTGTGAAATACGATCTCTTCTATCCGTTTGGCGCTACTTCGTGTTACACCGTTGACAATCAGTCAGCTGCCATGTTGCGGCAGTTGGCAGCTGCCATGGAGGACGAATCCTTGCATGCCAGCGAGTTTGGCAACGTCGACATCTTGAAGTCGCTACTGAGAGTGTTTCTCGTAAAAGTGCTCAGGTGCGGCAGTAGAGAGACCGATACTCGCATTGATTATCTGAAGCCGTCGCATGCGCTCTTTTTGCAGTTCAGACGATTGGTTGAGAACGAGTATAAGAGCCTTCATACGGTTCAGAACTATGCTGACAGGCTCAATGTGGCGGTGCGTACGCTCAACAAGTGTGTAAACGACTATGCCAGGATGTCACCGTTGGCTTTCTTGAATGGTCGCATCGTGCTTGAGGCGAGGCGCATGGTGCGCTACTCCAACATGATGTTTAAGGAAATCGCAGCTGAGCTTGGCTTTGACGAACCGTCTTATTTCGTGAAGTTCTTCAAGCGCCATACAGGCTATCTACCGTCAGAATTTCGCGAGCGCAATGAAGTGGCGCACTGCCTGACAAAGGGTGGGGCGTGATTCTTTTTTGTTGAAAGCAATTAATTCATACAAACTGCATAATATGGAAAAAATAGTTTTGATAACCGGAGCTACTAGTGGCATCGGTAGAGCGTGCGCAATGAAGTTCGCACAGGGAGGCTACAACCTCATCATTACGGCAAGGCGCGAGAAAGAATTGATCGAAGTAGCCCAAGAGGCTGCTGCCTGCGGCGTGCAGGTCAAGACTCTAATCTTCGATGTGCGCAACGCAGCTGCGTGCAAGAGCGCGGTTGACAGCCTCGAGGGACAATGGAGCAAGATAGACGTGCTTGTCAACAACGCCGGCCTGGCGCTCGGTCTGGAGAAAGAGTATGAGGGCGATGCCCAAGACTGGAACACGATGATTGACACCAACATCAAGGGACTGCTCACCATGACGCGGCTCATCGTTCCCGGCATGGTGGAGCGCAACGAGGGCCACATCATCAATATCGGTAGCGTGGCAGGCGATGCCGCCTATGCTGGCGGCAACGTGTATTGCGCCACCAAAGCGGCAGTCAAGGCCATCACCGACGGTCTCCGCATCGACGTGGCTGACACCCCACTGAGGGTCACCAACATCAAGCCTGGACTCGTAGAGACCAACTTCAGCAACGTCCGCTTCCACGGCGACACGCAGAGGGCTGACAACGTCTACAAAGGCATCACGCCCCTCACAGGCGACGACATCGCCGACGTGGTCTACTATGCGGCCTCAGCCCCCAAGCACGTCCAGATAGCCGAGGTCCTAGTGCTGGCAACCCACCAGGCCAGCGGCTCAGTGCTCTATCGGAAATAAACAAAAAAAGCGCCATCCGCAATTGCGAATGGCGCTTTTTTTAATAAGTCTTATTGCTGTCTGGTAAAACTCAGCGATACTCCGTGACCGAGAGTCAAGTAAGAATGTGCTTCGGGCTGCTATTTTGGGAAGCGCAAGGCCTCGGACTCTAGAGTCTAAATGTGAGTGATGATGTTGTGTAGCTCGACCATTATCTCAAAACACAAGAGCAGTATGAGAACGGGCTTTTTCTTGAGGTAAATTTCTGTGCGCACGTAGATTCTATGAACATAATCAATGCCGGTGATCATTTGTGCGATTGCCACAAGGGGGAATGCGGTTAGAAACAATACTGAAAGCAGAACATTGGGGTTCGTCCTAATGGCTTCCAAAATGTTTCCATGCAGGAAAAGCAATGTCGCCCTGGTTATGCCACAGCCGGGACAAGGAATAGTCCACAGAAGTTTGCTTGGGCATACAATAATGTTGCTGCCGTGATGTGAGTTGCAGAAAAGAAGCCACAATACGACAGCAACATAGGCTACCCAAAGGTATAATGTCGTCCGTTTAACCTCCATATAAGGAGATCATCTGCATGAACTTTTCAAAGTTAACCTTTTTTGTTGCATCGCGAATAAGGAACCAGTCTATGATGGTCCATATACCACAGCCTCCACATGTCAGCAACTTTCCAATTCCTAAGCCAATGTTGCCAATAAAAAACCTGTCAATTCCGTAGTTTCCCAACAAAAGAGACAGAATTAGTGATGTGGTTGGGCTTTTGAACTCCAGTGAGAATATCATGCAGGCTTTGTCGTTAGGCAGATTTTCCAGGCACTCGCGTATGTAAGGCAGTTGCTCTGCAGGGAACATATCACCTTTGGAGATGATGAACATGTCAATTTTTTGTGAATCCATAGATATTGAATGTTAAGAGGTTTGCCTTATGAAACCCAGATAAGGAAATCCAAATGTTTGTACTTTGTTAGCTACAAAACGCAAAAGGTGGGCTTCCATCTCGACTCGTCTGCTTCTTAAGTTTATAGGAAAGTCTCTACTGGTGGTGAATAGAGTGTCTGCCCATGCTGGTATTTGCCCATGTGTCTCTGGAGAAAGTGTGCGCGATGGAGTTGGGAATCCTCGCTACGTGCCTCAGGATACAATCATGTCATACTCGCAGCAGCTGCAGCTGACATTGTCTTTGATTAGCAGAAATGAATTCCTATGGTTAAATGAAACCGTTTGACAAGGCGTTGATGACGCTTTAGCATTAAGAAGTGCCCACCCACAACTGGGCATCTTTGCCTCTGCAAAGCCCCGCCATCCTTACCTATGCAGGTGAGCGGATGGCACGCATGGAAATAGACGAACCAAAGTTAAATTAAATTTTCAAAACTCCAATAAAAAAATGTAAAAATTCGTAGTTTTAATGGCAATCGTACCTGTTTGCAAACAAAAAAGCGCCATTCGCGATTGCGAATGGCGCTTTTTAATAAGTCTTATTGCTGTCCGGTAAAACTCAACGATACACCTTGTCCGAGGTTAAGTAAGAATGTGCTTCGGGCTTGCTTTTGGGGAATCTCCAAAGCCTCGGACTCTATAGCCTAAATGTGAGTGATGATGTTGTGTAACTCGACCATTATCTCAAAACACAAGAGCAGGATGAGTACGGGCTTTTTCTTGAGGTAAATTTCTGTGCGCACGTAGATTCTATGAACATAATCAATGCCAGTGATCATTTGTGCGATTGTCACAAGGGGGAATGCGGTTAGGAACAATACTGAAAGCAGAACATTGGGGTTAGTCTTGATGGCTTCCAAAATGTTTCCATGCAGGAAAAGCAATGTCACCCTGGTTATGCCACAGCCAGGACAAGGAATAGCCCACAGAAGTTTGCTTGGGCATACAACAATGTTGCAGCTATGCTGCGAACTGCAAAAAAACAGCCACAGAATAACTGCAACATATGCTATGCAAAGATAAAAATATGTCTTTCGCTTAGCCTCCACAGATAGACAGCATCTGTGAGAGCTTTTCATAGTTTGCTTTCTTTGTGGCTTTGCATATAAGGAACCAGTCCACGATAGCCCAGATTCCAAAACCTCCACAAGTCAGAAGTTTTCCGACGCCCAAGCCGATGTGGCCCGTGTAAAACCTGTCGATACCATAGCAACCCAACAAGAGAGATAATACTAAAGCTATAGTCGGATTCTTTTGCTCTATGGCATAAATCATATTGAACTTTTCATCTGGCAGGTTCTGTAGGCGGTCGTGAATGTAAGACCACTGTTCTGAGGGAAACATATCTCCTTTGCTCGTCATGAACATGTCTACTTTTTGTGCATCCATATTATATTGTTTTTGTGTTTAATAAATATTGTGTTTATTTGTCTGAATTAGATGTCGCACGCATGGTGTCAT
>CAVCAW010000019.1:0-14095 GCA_963600315.1 Bacteroidaceae bacterium
AGGTGGTGGCAGTGCTGAGCGCACTGGCCGACAAGGTGGGCGACATGCTGGAGCTAGGCCACTCGGTGGAGGTGCCGGGACTGGGCTGTCTGGCGCCCGAAGTGAAGGGAAAGGTTACGAAGAGCAAGAGTGGCAAACCGGTGGTGAGCGATGCCAATTGTCGTGTGAAGTTCAAGCCGCAGCGCAAGTTCATGGAGCGGTTCGAGGGCATCGTCTACCAGCCCGTGTCGAGCTGGGTGCGAAGCAACACCGTGCTGTCGCAGGACGAAGCTGTCGCCACCACCACTGCGCTGGTCGACAAGCAGGGAGTTTTCTATGCCCGCGATTTTGCCGACGAGGCGGGCTGCTCGGAGAGCTACGCCACGAGGCAGCTGGCGGCTCTGGTGGAGCGAGGTGTGCTCAGCCGCCTGCGGCTTGGTCGCATGAATGTCTACAGACTGCCCGGGGATTCTTCTTGTTGAGTTATGCAGAAATGACACCCCAAAATGGGCACAAACTTGTAGCCAGCCCTTGCCCGAGTGGCAAAAATGGCTTAAGTTTGCATACATTATTATTAATTATAAAGCACCGCACTCATGACAATCGACAAAGAATTATTGGACCGTCTCATGGAGCAGGCAAAGGACAATCCACGTCGCCGGCAGTTTATGGATATGCGCACGTCGCCCTCCGACACCAGTCAGCGTATGCTCAACGCTTTGCTGCCGGGCACCGAGGTGGCAATCCACTGTCATGCTGACACGACCGAAACGGTGGTGTGCCTTAATGGTAATCTCGACGAGGTGTTCTATGAGCGGACGCAGAATGACGATGAGGTCACTTACTGCGAGGTAAAACGCATCACCCTGTGTCCCTCGGAGGGCAAATATGGTTGCCAGATACCCAAAGGTGTGTGGCACTCGGTGGAGGTGAAAGAGCCGTCGGTGATTTTTGAGGCCAAAGACGGTGCGTATGCAGGTTAGTCACGTGGTGTGTGAATAGGGTGGGGCTGAGGTCGTCAGCGATAGTTTTTATAATTAAATTGGACTAAAAATCTTTCTCGTGATTGGTTTTGGCACGCTGTTTGTATATAGTAAGGCGTACTGGTAAAAGTGCCATGCGAATAAGAATATAAACAAAAAAAACAAATAAAATTATGGGAAAGATTATTGGAATTGACCTCGGAACTACTAACTCGTGTGTTGCCGTATATGAAGGCAACGAGCCTGTTGTGATTGCTAACAGCGAAGGTAAGCGCACGACTCCTTCGGTGGTGGGATTTGCCAAGGACGGCGAGCGCAAGATTGGCGACCCTGCCAAGCGCCAGGCTATCACAAACCCCAAGAACACTATCTACTCTGTCAAGAGATTCATGGGTGAGACCTATGAACAGTGTGCCAAGGAAGTTACCCGCATGCCCTTCTCGGTAACTAACGAAGGTGGCTTCCCCCGCGTGGACATCGACGGACGCAAATATACACCGCAGGAGATTTCGGCCATGGTGCTTCAGAAGATGAAGAAAACCGCTGAAGACTATCTGGGTCAGGAGGTGACTGAAGCTGTCATCACCGTACCGGCATACTTCTCTGACTCGCAGCGTCAGGCCACTAAGGAGGCTGGTCAGATTGCAGGTCTCAACGTGCGCCGCATCGTCAACGAGCCTACGGCAGCAGCCTTGGCTTATGGTGTAGACAAGGCTAACAAGGATATGAAGATTGCCGTGTTTGACCTCGGTGGTGGTACTTTTGATATCTCTATCCTTGAGTTTGGCGGTGGTGTGTTTGAGGTGCTCTCCACCAACGGTGATACCCACCTGGGTGGTGATGACTTCGACCAGGTGATTATCGACTGGCTCGTCAGCGGCTTTAAGGCTGACGAGGGTCTCGACCTCTCTAAAGACCCGATGGCTATGCAGCGTCTGAAGGAGGCTGCCGAAAAGGCAAAGATAGAACTCTCCAGCACCACGTCGACCGAAATCAATCTGCCGTATATCTCGGCTGAGGGCGGTGTGCCCAAGCACCTCGTCAAGACCCTGACTCGCTCTCAGTTTGAGCAGCTCGCTCACGAACTGATTCAGGCTTGCCTCGTGCCTTGCCAGAACGCTATGCGCGATGCCAAGCTCAACACTTCAGACATAGACGAGGTAATCCTCGTGGGCGGTTCGAGCCGTATTCCTGCCGTGCAGACTCTGGTGCAGAACTACTTTGGCAAGGAGCCTTCGAAGGGTGTGAACCCCGACGAAGTGGTGGCTGTGGGTGCCTCTATCCAGGGTGCTATCCTCAACAAGGAAGAAGGAGTGGGCGACATCGTGCTGCTTGACGTAACACCGCTGACCTTGGGTATAGAAACCATGGGTGGCGTGATGACCAAGCTCATCGATGCCAACAGCACCATACCATGCAAGAAGAGCGAGACGTTCTCTACAGCTGCTGACAACCAGACTGCAGTGACCATACACGTGTTGCAGGGTGAACGCCCGATGGCAGCCCAAAACAAGTCTATCGGTCAGTTTAACCTTGAGGGCATCGCTCCCGCACGCCGTGGTGTGCCTCAGATTGAGGTGACGTTTGACATCGATGCCAATGGTATCCTCAACGTGTCTGCCAAGGACAAGGCAACAGGCAAGGAGCAGGCTATCCGCATAGAGGCTTCGTCTGGCTTGTCGAAGGAAGAAATCGATCGCATGAAAGCCGAAGCTCAGGCTAATGCTGAAGCTGACAAGAAAGAGCGCGAAACTATCGACAAGAAGAATCAGGCCGACTCGATGATATTCCAGACCGAGAACCAACTCAAGGAACTTGGCGACAAGCTGCCTGCCGACAAGAAGGGTGCCATAGAGACTGCCCTCCAGCAGCTCAAGGATGCTCACAAGAGCGGTGACCTTGCTGCCATCGACACTGCCATTGCTGCCCTCAATCAGGCATGGCAGGCTGCCTCTGCCGAGATGTATCAGCAAGCCGGTGCACAGCCAGGCGCAGGTGCTCAGGCTGGTCCTGGTGCCAATGCCCAAGCTGGTCCGCAAGCCGGCACTCAGGGTGGCGCTAAAGATGACATCCAAGATGCAGACTTCGAAGAAGTCCACTAAGAAATAGACCCCAAATAACAAAAAACTCCCATGCAGTTGTAATAGGCTGCATGGGAGTTTTTGTAGTATATAATTATGAATTATGTTGATACCTCCTTCATTCGAAAACTATAAAAAGTTATCAAGAATTTATACTTATTTGAAAAGAGTTTCCGTATCTTCGTAAGATAAAACTTTTCAAAACTAACAAACGGCAACTATAATGGATATCAAATCTCTGATAGGCGAAGCAACAGAATACGACAAGAAACTGGCTCTGGAGGTAAAAAGGCCGAAGAGTTGTTGCAAGAGTGTTTCAGCCTTTGCTAACGGCAGTGGGGGAATGCTTGTGTTTGGTATCAGTGATAATGACGAGATAATTGGACTTGACGATGCAGAGCATATCGCAGAACCTCTGCTTGCAGACTTTTTTAATCGACTGGAACTGATGGAACGTCGTGGAAGTGGAGTGAAGAAAATTGTCAATGCCTATAAATTCTATGAGGAAATGCCTACATATCATGCGCCTGAGTTCAGATCAGACCAACAGACTTTCACGTTGTTCTTTGGAACTTGAATTATGGCAATGAGGCTGTAAAGGATGGGCTTGGTGCGTCAAATGATGCTGGACAGTTCTACAATCAGTTCCCAAATGAAGATAAACAGTTCCCAAAAGGCAATGGCGAGTTCCCAAAAGAATTCAGAAAAGAGTTTCTTGCTGCCCAGCGTAGTATCTACAAACTGGTTTCTGCCAATCCTAAGATTACCATTGCCGGAATGGCGAAGGAAATGAATGTCTCAGACAGACAAATTAAGAAATATCTCCAACGTTTGACAGATCTGAAATTAATAGAAAGACAAGGCGGTCGCAAAAATGGAACATGGGTGATTACAGATGAAGCCTACGAAAAGTTCTTCGAAAGATTTTAGAACAAAAAAGTTCACAACTAAATGACGAACAGGGGGGCCACAAATGGTCAGAAAAGTTCGGAGACTGATGCTTCGAGTTCGGAGACAAACACGGAGAGTTCGGGAACTATATCAATTCCTACTTTTACTTCTTCTGTCGCTATTTCAAGAAGCACACTGGCAAGACCCAGCAAGAATACCGAGGATAGGGGGCACGCACTACGCCTACAGTCGGATTTTGCTACCCTCGCAGGTCATCAAGCGAGAGCATAAATGGAAATATTCTGTCCGTAAGCGTCAGTTGCTTTGATTTTATTGCTACTTTTGTCGTGCTTTGGAGATTACCAGCGCACTCGTCCTTATAGCTAGTACAAGCGTCGAGAGTCGTCTACAAGCTATATCATTAGGACAATATGCTAACTCTCAAAATGTTAGTCATAGAAAACACTCTGGTATTGCGAAATCGAGAATATGAAGAATGTAGATAATATACAGAAGAAGGATTCAATCATCGTGTTGTCGGGAGGCATGGACAGCGTCACGCTCCTCTATGACCGCCAGGAACAGATAGCTCTGGCTGTCACATTCGACTATGGCAGCAACCACAACAAGCGTGAAGCGGAATGTGCCGCCTATCACTGCAAGCTGCTTGGCATTGACCACCTGGTGATTCCTCTTGATTTCATCAAGGAGTATTTCAAGTCGTCTCTCTTGGAGGGTGCCGAAGCCATTCCGGAGGGACATTATGAAGACGACAACATGAAGTCGACCGTAGTTCCGTTTCGCAACGGCATTATGCTCAGCATAGCCTGCGGTTTGGCCGAAAGTCGGGGTCTCAACAAAGTACTTATCGCCAATCACTCTGGCGACCATGCCATCTATCCTGACTGCCGTGCCGGATTCATCTCCTCTATGTCGGAGGCGATGTCACAGGGAACCTATGTCAATGTAAAGATAGAGGCTCCCTACACTAGCATAAGCAAGATTGACATAGCTAAAATCGGCAAGTCACTCAACCTCGACTACTCTAAGACCTACTCCTGCTATAAGGGTGGAGCGAAGCATTGCGGCAAGTGTGGCACTTGCGTGGAGCGCCGAGAATCGCTGAGAGGTGCGGGCGTTGACGACCCGACCGAATATGAGGACTAACAAAGTTTATAGTAAAATCAGAAAAAGACACATAAGGGCGATGTATTACGCATCAAAGAAAATGGAGATAGCCGGAAGCCACCAGCTGAAGCTGTCCTACGAAAGCGAGTGTGAGAACCTTCACGGTCACAACTGGACGATAATCGTGTACGTGAAAGCGCGCGAACTCAACAAAGACGGTATGATTTGCGACTTTAAGCACATCAAGGAGAAGATATATGGGAAACTAGATCACCGCAACCTTAACGATGTGCTGCCGTTCAACCCCACGGCAGAGAATATCGCCAAGTGGGTGACAGAGCAAATACCTGAGTGCTACAAGGCGTTGGTTAGGGAGAGTGAGAATAACGTGGCTGTCTATGTTTCGGACGAAGCTTGCGACAGCGATGCACTATGAGAATCAACGAAATTTTCTACTCGCTTCAAGGCGAAGGCGCACACACCGGCGAGGCGGCCATCTTCATAAGATTCTCTGGGTGCAATTTGCGCTGCAGTTTCTGCGACACTGAGCACCAGGCTTATCAAGACCTTACGGAGAGTGAGATATGCTCCGAAGTTGCCAAATATCCTGCCAACCTCGTGGTCATTACAGGGGGCGAACCGACCTTGCAGCTCAACGACACCCTCATATCCATGATTCATGGGCTAGGCAAGACCATAGCCCTCGAGACCAACGGCACCAGGCCAATTCCAGCAGGTGTTGACTGGGTGACGGTATCGCCCAAAGAACCTTTCGTGGGTTCCGTTGGCAAACTTGTCATCAAGACTGCCAATGAACTGAAAATAGTACTCGACGGCGAACACCATTATGCCGACCCGACGTTTGGCATTGCTGCCGACCTCTACTTTGTGCAACCCTGTGATACAGGCAACGAGTTGCGCAACCAGGAAATCATAGCTCACTGCATAGACTTCGTGAAAAACAACCCGACATGGAAACTCTCTCTCCAGACCCATAAAACACTGGGGATAAGATGACGATTTGAACTAACAACCCGAAAAACAATACCGCAATGAAGATTTTGCTGATAAACGGAAGCCCCAAAAGTGAGGGCAACACATCAATAGCCTTGAACGAAGTGGCAAAGACTCTTGAGGCTGAAGGCATCGAGACCGAAACGATACACGTTGGTCATAAGGATATTCACGGCTGCATCGCCTGCAACAAGTGCAAGGAGCAGGGCTACTGTGTGTTCAATGACTTGGTGAATGAGGTTAGCAAAAAGTTTGAAGAGGCTGATGGTATCGTTGTCGGTTCGCCCGTGTATTATGCCTCGCCAGCCGGCACACTCATTTCGTTTCTCGACCGCCTGTTCTATTCCGCAACGTTCGACAAGAGCATGAAGGTTGGTGCAGCCGTTGCCGTTGCCCGAAGGGGAGGCACCACCGCCACGTTTGATGTGCTCAATAAATACTTCACCATTTCCAATATGCCCGTCGTTTCCTCTCAATATTGGAACAATGTTCATGGACGCATGCCGGGCGAAGCCGTTCAAGACGCCGAAGGCTTGCAGACCATGCGCCAGCTTGCACGCAATATGGCCTTCCTCGTCAAGAGTATCAGGCTTGGCAAGGAAAAATATGGATTACCCGAGCGTGAAGAGTGGGTCGCTACAAATTTCATCAGATAGAGAATCTCCTACATGAGCACCGCATGGCAAAAGATGCAGAATGGCGAAATTGTGCAACAGGTGGCACCAACGATAGCGACAAACTGACACATCATCCTAATGACACAACATTCCACCACCAAACTACCAGTCTGCTTGCAGCATTACAATTCGCCATGCGGCGAATTGATTCTGGCATCGGTCGGCAACGAATTGTGTCTGTGCGATTGGTCCGGCGGGCCTCATTCCGAGCGTAACAAGCTGAGGCTGATTAAATCGTTCGGTGCGGAGTTGCGTGACGAACCGTCAGAGACCATCAGTCGCACTATGATGCAACTCAACGACTATTTTGCCGGCAAACGCAAAACGTTCAGCATTCCACTGCAACCTGCTGGCACTCCTTTTCAAAAAAGTGTGTGGCAGGCTTTGCTCGACATACCTTTCGGCGAAACCCGCACCTACAAGGACGTGGCTTTGCAAGTGGGCAACCTGCGTGGTGTCAGAGCGGTGGCGCAAGCCATCGGGGCCAACGGCATCAGCATTCTGTGTCCTTGCCACCGCGTAATAGGAACAGACCTCTCGCTGACAGGGTTTGCTGGTGGACTGGAAGCCAAACGCTTATTGCTTGAGCTTGAGGGCCATAAGCTTGAGCCAACCAGTCACCAAGTCACTTAGCTTGCTTGCCGTTGAACATTTCTCTGATTTTCTTGAGATAGGCATTGGCATATTGGCGGTTGCCTAAGTCGTTGGGGTGCGCCCCCTCAATCATTGACTCTTCAGTAAGTCCCAGCTCTGATGCTGGCAGATAATAAAGTCCCTCAATTCCTTCGCCCTCCAACTTCTCGAAGACTGAGCGGAAATGCTTGTTGGCGCCATAGTATTTCTGCGCCAGTTCGCGGTGGAATAGGGTATCCATCGACACGCATGACTCCACCATGAGAATCGGAGCATCGCTCGCCTTGCGCAGCGTGCGCACTCCCTCACAGGCGCGTTTCACTATCGTAGCGCTGTCCATAGTGTAGCTGTTGGGCATCGGGTCGATAATGAACGCACGGGCATCAATCTCAGCAAGCAAGTCAAACACGTCATGCTCCATATAAGCAGAACCCGAGAACCCCAAGTTGACTACAGGCCAACCGCTCTCGCGCGCCACAATGTTGGTAAACATTAGTCCTGGGCGCGATGGCGATGCCCCATTGACAATGGAGGAACCATATATCACTATAGGCTTGGCACGCTTCTCACGGCGAAATTCAAACTCCGCACCATTGTCAACCCCCACCTCTATGGCGCTCACTTCGTTGTAGGGAGGAAGGTAGAGGCGATATTCCACACGACCGCTCTTTGATGAGGGACGACTGAGGTCTGTGAAAGCTATGGTTGCCGTGTCGCCGCTTAGGCTCCAGTTCATGTGATTGCCTATCCAGTGGAGACCACCCTTGTTGTCAGTTCCATAGAGGTCTACGCCCGAATGGTTGAGCCATGCCATATTGAGATAGCCAGGACGAGATGCGAGAACATAGCGTACTTTGATGTTCTCCGAATTGGTGACGAAGCGAAGCGACAGTCCCGCACTGTTTTTCGACAAACTCCACACTGCTGGCGTGACTTTGTCCTTAGCACGCTCGGGCAGTCGGGCTAATTTGTTTCCTATTTCCTTGTTCCATGCTCTGCCGCACACGTAGGGGCGGTCGCCGCTGCCATCCAGTGGCGAATGCCAGTCGGTTTGGGCACTGAGCGGCAATGTGAGCAGTGCCAAGAGAGTTGCTCTGATAAGATTGTTGAAGTTACGCATCTATAGTCCTTTTTGTGATACTACATTATATTATAATTTATATGTGGACCTACCGATGAGGCAAGGGTAGGGTAGCCCACATCTTTTCTTTGTAGCTGGCAAAGGTAGTCGTTTTGCTGCTAAGACACCCCCTGCCAACTCAAAAAACTGCCCTAACTAGTTGCACTACCGATAGTTTTGAGTAACTTTGGAGCCAAATCATCCTTTTATGCTTATGGAATCTGTCTACGTCATTGCAGCAGCGGTGTCGGTGCTGCTCTTGGCGCTGTTTATGGTGAGCTCGTCACGCAAGAACCATGAAGCTGCGCTACAGAACGAAATTCACCACCACGCACAAGCGGTCGCAGAACTCAAAGCCCAGTATGAGAAACGACTGACCGAAGTCAAGTCAGCCTACGAAAAACAGCTCGCCCAAGCCAAGGAGAACTCCCAGGAGCAGATGGCCGCACTGCGCGAGATGAACAAGAGGCAAGTGGAAGACCAACTCAACCTCATCAGAGAACAGATGACCGCCACGTCTGAAAAGGTGCTTAAAGCACGCCAGGAGGAACTGGCTGGGCGCAACATGGAGCAAGTGTCCAAAATCATCACTCCGCTGCAGCAGGGACTCAAGGACATGGAGGAAGCCCTGCGTCACTCCAAGGAGCAGCAAAAAGACGCCTTGACACGTCTTGACGAAACCATCAAGCTGAGCATGGAGAAGAGCCAGTCGCTCGGAGAAACAGCCGACCGCCTGACACGCGCATTGACAGGCGAAGTCAAGGTGCAAGGCAATTTCGGTGAACTCCGACTCAAACAACTGCTCGAAGACCTTGAACTCAAGGAGGGTGAACAATACGACACCCAACAAACACTCCGTGACAAGTTTGGCAAATCACTCAAGGGCGAAGACGGTCGTGGACTTGTGCCCGACTTCATTCTGCACTTTCCTGACAACCGCCATGTGGTTGTCGACTCCAAGATGTCGCTGACCGACTATGAACGCTATATGAATGCCCCCGATAGCAGCGAGGAAAAGAGCATATATCTCAAGGCACACATCGACAGCGTCAAGGCTCAAGTCAAGCGACTTGCCCGCAAGGACTATACCAAGTATCTGCCAGAAGGGTGCAACCGCCTTTCGTTCGCCTTGATGTACATACCCGTAGAGGGTGCGCTCAATCTGGCCCTGCTCAACGACACCTCGCTGTGGCACGAAGCCTACGACCAAGGCGTGATGATACTGGGTCCACAGACGATGTACATGAATCTCCGCGTGCTGGAGATGATGTGGACACAGGTCAGGCAGTTGGAGAACCAACAAGCCATGATTGACGCCGCCAACACTGTGGTGGAGCGTGTGCAAGACTTCGCCATAAGGTTCCACGACGTCGAGGCTGCCATGGACGAAACCCTCAGCAAAATGACCAAACTCAAGATTACTACCGCCCAAAGCGGACCTAGTATTATCACAGCGGCGCGCAACCTGCTCAAGGCAGGAGCCAGAGAAAACAAAAAGAAGAAATCTCTCAACGAGTCCGCCTCTTTATTGACAGACAACTTTTCTGGCAAATAGCATAAATAATAGGCTGTGGACGAAATCAAAACTGCAAAAATATTTCTGACAACATTTTTTTGTATAGCATTCAAGGTTATTTCCGTTAAAATACCTTATTTTTGCAAACAAAACTTATAATTTTGTATAGTTCAAAATGGTAACATACACATTCAAACTGAAGACCGCTATTGCTGCGGCAATCATCACAGTCGCAGGCTGCATGACACTGGGCAGCTGTTCTGATGCAGTCGATGACAGTGATATTTACACTTTCAAGGGTAAAACAGTCATGGACTACCTAAACGACAGCCCTGAGGACTACTCCCTGTATACCTACATCCTGTCAAAGGTGCAACTTAGTCCCAAGTCGCAGTCAACGGTCGCTGACCTTCTCTCAGCGCGCGGCAACTATACCTGCTTCGTGCCCGACAACAAATCGTTGCAGAGCTTTCTTGACTCCGTGTATAACACCAAGAACTTCGACGTTACTCAAATAACCGACTCCATAGCCTCATACATAGCACGCAATTCCATCATTGACAACGGTAGCGATGCTGGCTACATGACCACCGATTTCAACGAGGGTCCGCTGGAGCGAACTAACATGGACGACCGCTATGTCACCATATCCTTTGACACCCTCAACGGCGGAACCTACATCAACGAAAAGTCACGCTTGGTACAAGCCGACATAGAGGTTACCAACGGTGTAATCCAAAGGATTAACCACGTGTTGGAACTCTCTACTGCCACGCTGCCAGCCCTCATCTCACAGGCCGACAACACTCACATCTTCTCGATGCTGCTCGACGTTACCTCTTGGGCAGACTCCATGCAGCTCTATCGCGACGAAGACTACGAATACGACCACGTGGAATATGCCTACGACCAAGACGGCAAAAAAGTCTCCAACCCCAAACACCGCTATCTTGGCTATACTGCCTTTGTCGAAACCGACCAAATATTCCACGACAAGTGGGGCATAGACCTACCCGAAATCGACAACGGTACCTTTGTCAATAAGGAAACCATACTCCAGCAGATAGCTGAGAAGTGCAGCCAGTACTACACCGGCAATTCCACCGACTATCGCAGCCAAGACAATGCACTCAATCAGTTTGTGTCCTATCACCTCATTGAAGCGCGCATTCCGTCTGACAAACTCGTGATACACTACTCTGAAATAGGCTACGGCTATGCTAACACCTCACGTCTCAGCATCGACTGCTTTGAATACTATGAGACCATGGGCAAACAGCGCCGCCTCGTCAAACTAACCGAAGGCTCTCAGACCAACGGCAAACGTATCAATCGCTATGTATCAGAGCGTAACCTTGAGGACTACACTGAGATTGCAGTGCCTATACCCGGCACGCTCATCAGCGAAACCAACGGTGACTATTCCAACAATGCCCTCAACGGCTTCTATTACCCAATTAATGATGTGCTGCTCTATACCGACGATGTCGTCAACAAAGTACTCAACGAACGCTTGCGCTTCGACATCTCGTCGCTCATGCCCGAGCTTATCACCAACGGTTACCGCCGAGGCATGTCGGCCGATAACTCTACCGTCCACATACCTACCGGCTATTTCAGAAACTTCGACCTCGATCCATCTTGCTCCTACAACTACCTGAGCGGATATGGCACCACATGGCCTGACTTCCAGGGCGACGAGCACAACGTTACTGGGCAGTATGACATGACCATCAAACTGCCACCCGTGCCGTTCGAGGGTACTTGGGAAATACGCTGGGCTGTGCCCACCTTCGACAATCGTGGTATGGCGCAACTCTATTTCGGTACCAACAAGTCAAACCTCAAAGCCATAGGCTTGCCGCTTGACCTACGCCTCCGTCCCACCAATCCAGCCATAGGTTGGGAGGCCGACACCAAAGACGAAGAAGACAACGACGAAAACGACAAGGCAATGCGCAACCACGGCTACATGAAGCCGCCTATGCACGATGGCATAACCAAGGGCGGAGCCGCCGTGACCGAGTCGCTGCGCAACACCACCTCCTATAGCAGTTACCTGCGTCTGCGCAAGATAATCTACACCGGCACCCTCAAACCAGGGGAGACCTACTACTTGCGCATCAAGTCAGTGCTTGAAAACACCAAGACACAATTCGTAATGGACTGGGTGGAATTCGCTCCCAAGAATGTTTATAGCGGTGTGACACCCGAAGACAAGTGGTGACCCCCCCCCTAGACGGGCTGCCTTAATGTAAGAAAATGATGCTGCGGGAAGAAGTCTTCCCGCAGCACTTATAACAGCAGTTTAGAGATTCTACTGCCAACAACCATGAACAACCCCGAGATAGAGCTTGCACGCCAATACGTAGAGTTCACTGGTCAGAATGTATTTCTGACCGGCAGGGCAGGCACTGGCAAAACGACCTTCTTGCGTACACTGAAACAGGATCAACCCAAGCGAATGGTCGTAGTTGCCCCAACGGGTGTGGCGGCAATCAATGCAGGGGGAGTGACCATCCATTCTTTCTTTCAGATAGCCCCAGGTTTGTTCACCACCGAAAGCAAGAACAATCGCTACCGCATGAGCGAGCAGAAAAAACACATCATGCGCACGCTCGACCTGCTCGTCATCGACGAGATAAGCATGGTGAGGTGCGACCTGCTCGACGCTATCGACACCACGCTGCGCTCCTATCGCGACCGTAGCAAACCCTTCGGCGGTGTCCAAGTGCTGTTTATCGGTGACCTCCAGCAGCTCTCGCCCGTTGCCAAAGACAACGAGTGGGAAATCCTGAAAAACCAGTATGACACGCCCTATTTCTTCTCCGCCAAAGTCATGCGGCAGACCTCGTTTGTCACCATCGAACTGAAACAAGTCTACCGCCAGGCCGACCCGCAGTTCATCAACTTGCTTTCGCAAATCAGGACCAATTCTCTTAGCCGCAACTCACTAGAAGAACTCAACAGGTGCCACCGCCCTAATTTTGAAATACCCGAAGACGAAGACTGGATCTATCTCACCACCCACAACAGCACGGCTGACTCCTACAACGAGCGCAGACTCGACCGACTCGGCGGCAACGAGCACAAGTTTGTGGCCAGCGTCAGCAGAGATTTTCCAGAAAGCTCATATCCCACTGACACCTGCATCACCCTGCGCATCGGAGCACAGGTAATGTTCATCAAGAACGACACTTCAGGTCGCCACGGATACTACAACGGCAAAATCGGCAAGGTGACCGGCTTTGTCGATGACGACAAAGTCAAAGTGGAATGCAAGGGCGACTCCGCACCCATAGTCGTCACGGCTGCAACATGGACCAACACCCGCTATGATATTGATGCCGTCACTGGCGAACTCCACGAAACGACAGAAGGCTCTTTCTGCCAGATTCCGCTCAGGCTGGCTTGGGCCATCACTATCCACAAGAGCCAAGGACTTACCTTCGACCGTGCCGTCATCGACGTGAGCCACTCCTTTGCTCATGGTCAGACCTACGTGGCATTGAGTCGTTGCAGGTCGCTTCGGGGGCTGGTGCTGAGCAAACCGCTTTCCGACCGCTCCGTCATATGCGACTCGCGCGTAGAGCACTATGTCGGCCGAGCCTTGACAGACTCCACCAATAGCGCAGAGCACCTGCCAGCCTACAAGCGCAGCTATTTCACGGCATTGCTCGACGAGTTGTTCGGTTTCGACAAACTCAACAAGGCTCTCTCCCGCATGTACGAAGAAGCAAAACACTACGCCAACGCACTGCCCAACGACTTTGTTGACTCACTCGAAAAAGCAGAACGGCTCTTTCGCATCGAGATGACCATCTACAGCCGCCGCTTCGCCATGCAATACACGGCACTCGCTGATGACCACGACCCAACCACCGATGAGCCGCTACAGAAGCGCATCAAGGCAGCCTCCCAATATTTCCTCTCGCAATTGCGCGACAACGTAATGCAGCTGCTGCATTATGAAGGCAAAACCATACGCACCAAAGAGGGACAAAAGCATTTCGCCAACGCCAAGAACGAACTGGTCCTTACCTTCAAGATAAAGGCACACACTCTCTACTTGG
>CAVCAW010000020.1:0-35741 GCA_963600315.1 Bacteroidaceae bacterium
AGTGTGTGGTGTGCTGAAAATACGACTGGTCGTACATTAGTAGCGATGGTAGCTGCTAAAAAGGGTGGACGTTGGTTGTGAATTTGAAAAAAATGAGTAATTTTGCAAAGAATTCAAATAATATGATAATGTGGTTTGCTTGCCGTGTGGCAGTGCAACCCGAAAGACAACGTGTTATGATAAAGATTACCTTTCCCGATGGCTCTGTTAGAGAGTACGAATCTGGTGTAACTGGTTTGGAAATAGCTGAAAGCATATCGCCAGCATTGGCTCGCAGCGTGGTTAGCTGTGCCGTCAATGACGAGACGACTGAGCTGAACAGACCCATCACGGAAGATTGTACAATCACCTTGTTCCGCTTTGATGATGCTGAGGGAAAGCGCACGTTTTGGCATACGTCAGCTCACTTGCTTGCTGAGGCGCTGAAGGAACTATACCCTGGTATACAGTTTGGATTTGGTCCTGCTGTCGAAAATGGGTTCTTCTATGACGTAATGCCTAAGGAAGGTGACGTTATCTCGGAGAATGACTTCCCCAAGATCGAGGCCAAAATGTTGGAACTTGCACGCAAGAACGAAGCCGTAGTGCGCAAGGAGATTAGCAAGGCTGACGCAATTGAGGAATTCAAAGCCGATGGTCAGACATATAAGGTAGAACATATTGAACAGGATTTGGAAGATGGTTCTATCACCACTTACACTCAAGGTAGTTTTACTGATTTGTGTAAGGGTCCTCATATTCTCTCAACGGGACAAATCAAGGCTGTGAAGATAATGAGTGTAGCAGGTGCCTTTTGGCGCGGCGATGCTAATCGTGAGCAGATGACCCGTATATATGGAATCTCTTTCCCTAAGAAGAAGATGCTCGATGAGTATCTCGCTATGCTTGAGGAGGCAAAGAAACGCGACCACCGCAAGATAGGCAAAGAAATGGAACTCTTCATGTTTAGCGAGAGAGTAGGCAAGGGTCTGCCTATTTGGTTACCTAAGGGCACGGATTTGCGACTTCGTCTTGAGGGCTTCTTGAAGAAAATTCAGGCAGATTTCGGCTACAAGCAAGTAATCACTCCTCATATCGGCAATAAGCAACTTTATGTCACATCGGGTCACTATGCTAAGTATGGCAAGGATTCTTTCCAACCCATCCACACACCCGAAGACGGCGAGGAATATATGCTCAAGCCTATGAACTGCCCTCATCATTGCGAGGTATATGCCTATAAACCACACTCTTATCGAGATCTTCCGCTCCGCATAGCTGAGTTTGGCACGGTGTATCGCTATGAGCAGAGCGGCGAGCTTCACGGACTTACCCGTGTACGCTCGTTCACTCAGGACGATGCCCACATCTTCTGTCGTCCAGACCAAGTGAAGGAGGAATTCTTGCGTGTGATGGACATTATCTTGATAATATTCAAGATGCTCAAGTTTGACAACTACGAGGCTCAGATATCACTCCGCCACAAGACCGATCGCTCCAAGTATATAGGTTCTGATGAAAACTGGGAGAAGGCAGAGAACGCTATAGTTGAGGCTTGCAAGGAGAAAGGTATCAATGCTTTCGTGGAATACGGCGAGGCAGCATTCTATGGTCCTAAGTTGGACTTCATGGTGAAGGATGCAATTGGACGTCGTTGGCAGTTGGGAACCATTCAGGTAGACTATAACTTGCCAGAGCGCTTTGAACTCGAATATGTAGGTAGTGACGGTGAGAAACATCGTCCTGTTATGATACACCGCGCTCCGTTCGGTTCGATGGAGCGTTTCGTTGCTGTGCTCATTGAGCATACTGCCGGTCATTTCCCACTCTGGCTTACACCAGTACAGGTTGCAATACTTCCTATCTCTGAAAAATACAACGCTTACGCAGAAAAGGTGGCTGAAAGCCTTAAGAGTAGAGGTGTTCGTCCTGAGATTGACAGCCGCAACGAAAAGATTGGACGCAAGATTCGCGATAACGAAATCAAGCATATACCATACCTGCTAGTAGTCGGCGAAAAGGAAGAAGCTGATGGCACCGTTTCGGTGAGAAAACAAGGCGCTCAAGATCTCGGCGTGATGAGTTTGGACCAATTTGCGAACAAAATAGACGAAGAAGTGGCTGAGTTGACAAAAATTGATTAACTTTGCAGCCGCAAAAAAATAAATGAAGAACGACAACGCAAAACAAAATTACCGAATCAACGAGCAGATAAGGGCTCGTGAGGTTCGCGTGGTAGGCGACGGGATAGAGTCTCGTGTGCTTCCCGTTGCCAAAGCTATCGCCCTGGCTCGCAGCATGGAGCAAGATCTTGTGGAGATATCGGCAAATGCCAATCCTCCAGTGTGCAGAATCATCGACTACTCTAAATTCCTTTATCAACAAAAGAGGAAGCAGAAGGAGATGAAAGCCAAGCAGGTAAAAGTCAGTGTTAAGGAAATTCGTTTCGGACCACAGACTGATGATCACGACTATGACTTCAAACTCAAACACGCCAAGGAATTTCTTGAGGCTGGCAATAAAGTCAAGGCCTATGTGTTTTTCCGTGGACGTTCGATAGTCTTTAAAGAACAAGGCGAAGTGCTATTGTTGCGTTTCGCTAACGACCTTGAGGAAGTTGGCAAGGTGGAGCAGATGCCATCTTTGCTAGGCAAGAGAATGATAATGTTCCTCGCTCCAAAGAAGATGCCGACTGCACAGAAGAAGCCTTCAACAGTTGAGGAAGCTCCCGTCAAGAAGAACCAGTCGACCGGTAAGCCTGAACAGCGTGCTCGCAAGGAGTATGAAGGACCTAAGGTTGAAGGCGAAGACTTTGACGATTGATTGAATGTATAGATAAAAAAGCGCGTGTAGCGTACTGATTTCACGTTGCCGCCAATCCATTAAATATTTAAAACACTTAAAAAATGCCAAAAGTAAAGACTAACTCCGGTGCCAAAAAGAGATTCTCTCTTACCGGAACAGGAAAAGTAAAAAGAAATCATGCTTACCACAGTCACATTCTTACCAAGAAGACCAAGAAGCAGAAGAGAAACCTTGTTCACGATGCAATCGTAGATCGCTCAAATATGAAGCAGGTTCGTGAACTCTTGAACCTCCGTTAATCCCTTCAGAACTGCAGTAAGTAAACAAGAAAAATTAACCGGATGCTAAGCTACAAAGTCCGCAAGAAAGACGGCGCTGACATCCAAAAAAAAGAAAAGCTATGCCAAGATCAGTGAATCATGTTGCTTCGAGAGCAAAAAGAAAGAAGATTTTAAAGTTAACCCGCGGTTACTATGGCGCACGCAAAAATGTGTGGACCGTTGCCAAAAATACATGGGAAAAAGGTTTGACCTATGCTTATGCTGACCGTCGTAAGAAGAAGCGTAACTTCCGTGCACTTTGGATTCAACGTATCAACGCTGCAGCTCGTTTGGAGGGTCTGAGCTACTCACAGCTCATCGGTGCTCTTCACAAGGCTGACATTCAGATTAACCGCAAGGTTCTCGCTGACCTCGCTGTCAACAATCCAGATGCTTTCAAAGCAATTGTTGCAAAGGTTAAGTAACACAAGCAAAATATCCGCTGAGCTTCTTCAATAATACTAGCAAGACTAGTTTTGTGTTGATAAGTCAGCAATAAAAAATCCCCAAGAGAGAATATTCTCCCTTGGGGATTATATTATGTTGTATATGATGGTTGGCTATTTGTTTAGCCATTCGTTTATACGTTTTTTTACGAGCGTAGTTTCGCAAAGTATATTTATGAATTTTTTTGATGCGTCTTTTACGTAAACTCCTTTAGCAGTCTGAACGCAGCCTTCCATCCTGCATCCCGGATGATCAATGGGTATGGCCACAAGGTTTTGGTGGTCTTCGATTGACGATGATGAAAGTATAGTGTAGAACCCCACAGTGTTGCGCACGAGACGAAGTATTGGCGTAACTTCATTCATCTCAATGCGAATGTCTAGTTTCGCACTACTTTTTTCAAGAATATTGTCCAGCACGTTGCGTGCCTGCATTCCCTTCATTGGCATGGCTGCAGGATAGTCTTCCAAATCAGTGATCCTTACGCTTTTTAGCTTTGCAAGAGGATGTTCTGCACATACTATGACAGATAGTCTGTCTTCAAAGAGGATATGAGCTTCCAGACCATTGGGGTCTTGTGCAGGTCTGTAGCATAATACAAAGTCAAGTTCCCTGTTTTGCAACCGTTCAATAAGTTCTGGCATAGGTCTATATATGATATTGAGTCTTATGTGTGGGTAACTCTTCATATATGTTTTTACAGTTTCGTTGAGCACTTGATTGAAAGAGTGGGTAATGCCAATCGAAATTTGCCCGCATTTTAACCCTCTCAAATCTTCCATGCGGTGATTGCAGTCATCGGCGGTGTTTATTGCTTTTTCAGCATAGGGCAGCAATTCGGCGCCAGCTTCTGTCAGTTGTACTTGGTGTGAGTTGCGGTAGAATAGTGCGTAGCCTGTTTCGTTTTCAAGTTGTTTGATGTTTTGTGATAGTGTGCTTTGCGTTACGCACAACTGGCGTGCAGCTTCTGAAAAGTTCAGCAAGCGAGCCGCCATTACGAAGGCCTTGAGATTTCTTAGTTCCATTGGTCTATTATGACTTTTCTTGTCGACTGCAATATTACGGCTATTTGTTGAATTACGTACAGCTTTCTTGATTTTTGTTTGCGATAGCAGCTATCGGCATTTTTAATGAATTGTTCAGCTTGTTAAAATATCTCGATTGTAATTTTGCCACACAAATCGTTTGTGTATGGAGCTGTTTAGTATGTTGTTTGACGGTTCCCCGAGGTTTTGGGGGGGAGGAGTTGCCCATTCGGTAATGATATTGGCGATTGTAATATCATTGGGTTTGCTATTAGGTAGAATGAGAGTCAAGGGAGTTACGCTTGGTCTTGCTTGGATATTGTTCGTTGGAATAGTTTTTGCACGTTTCAATCCTAACATGGACTCTCATCTCCTTCATTTCATGAAAGAGTTTGGTCTTATACTGTTCGTTTATTCTATAGGTTTGCAGATAGGTCCCGGTTTTTTCTCTTCCTATAAGAGAGGTGGTTCTTCGCTTAACATGATGGCCGTATGCAGTGTGTTGCTTAGCTTGCTGATAGCTGTAATCCTTGTTTATGTTACAGATGTTGATGCTCCAACAATGGCGGGAATTCTTTCGGGAGCAATTACAAATACTCCTAGTCTTGGTGCTGCGCAGCAAGCGTTCAGTGATTTGCATGGCACGGAAAGTCCTTCTATTCTTATGGGTTATGCAGCTGCCTATCCGCTTGGCATTATAGGCTTGGTTCTTTCATTTGTACTGATGCAGCACGTAATGAAAGTAAATCGTAAGAACGAGGAGGCTGAGGCTGTGCGCGGTTTGGGTCATCTGGAGAATATGACAGTGAGGGCATTCTCTTTGCGTGTGGATAACCAAGGACTTGACAATGTTACAGTTAAAAAGCTAAAACACATTGTAAGCCGCAATTTTGTCATCTCTCGCATTCTCTGTAAGAATGAGCAACAAGTCTCGCTAGACATAACAGGAAACTCAGTGATTAGGGTTGGCGATTTGATAAACGTAATCGCTTCTCCAAAAGACATCGCTGCTATAACAGCATTTATAGGACCTGCAGAAGATGTTGACTGGAAAAAAGTAGACAATAAACATACGGTACGCCGAATGCTTGTTACTCGCAGTAGCGTAAATGGCAAGAGTCTTGAAGAACTTAATATATGTGGAGATTACGGTGTCAATATAACCAGAGTACTACGCTCGGGAATAGAATTAGTACCGATAGATTCTCTGAAGCTGCAAGTAGGTGATAGCGTTGTTGCTGTCGGTGAGGAGCAAAATCTAGCTCAGTTGGCATGTCTTTTAGGCAATCAAAGCCGTAAACTAAATGCCCCCAACCTTATCCCTATATTTCTTGGCATTGCTTTGGGCTGCATCGTAGCCAATATTCCGTTTTGGCTTCCTGGTATTTCTCAATCGCTTCGTCTTGGTTTGACTGGTGGTCCTTTGATTGTTGCAATACTGATTGGCCATTTCGGTCCGAAGTCTCGTTTTGTCACGTTCAATACCATATCTGCAAATTATATGTTGCGCCAGTTGGGACTGTGTGTTTTTCTTGCTTGCGTGGGACTAAGCTCTGGTCAGGATTTTCTGAATGTTGTTCTAACTCAGGAAGGTTTGAAATGGATAGGCTATGGAGCCTTGATAACCATTCTCCCCGTACTGATTTGTGGTTTTGTAGGACGTTATATTATGCATTTCAATTTCTACACCTTGCTCGGAATGCTTTCGGGGGCTAACACCAATCCTCCCGCCTTGCTTTACACTCGCGACATGACGTCCACTGACCTTCCGTCAGTAAGTTATTCGGCTGTGTTCCCGCTTGTGATGTTTTTGCGTATAATATCTGTGCAGTTGTTTATCTTCATATTGGGTTAGACGAGTCTCATGTTGCAAGGAAAAATTGACGATAGAATAGACTTGCTGCTGTGCACTGGCAGGTTGTTGATGGAAAGTGGTGCAGATACCCCTCGCATCATGCGCAATATGAAGCGTACGGCAGCATATCTGGGATTTAAGGAACAGGATTTGCAGATCTATGTCAATATCAACCTCATTATGGTCAATTATGCAGATGGAGACAAGTCTTACACAAAATTCAAGCGATGCAACCGCCATGTGATAAACATGACTGTGATAAGTTCTGTCAGCAAGTTGTCGTGGCGCGCCATTCGCGAAAACTATGCCTACGAGCAGTACGCAGAGGAATTGGCAGACATAGAGAACCGCCCTCTTAACTATACTCCATGGCAAGTGGCTGTGGGCGGAAGCTTAGCTTGTGGCGGTTTCTGTATACAGTTTGGCTGCGATTGGTCAGCCTTTATTTATGCTTCTCTTGCTGCCATTTTAGGATTTTGTATGCGCCAATATCTTAATTCTATAGGGAGCAACCAATATATCAACATAGCCATTGCTTCATTTGTGTCTACTATGTTGGCATGGATTATGGGTATGTTTAATGTTCTCCATAGTGCTACTCCGTGGCATCCGCTTATGGCTTGTGCGTTGTTTATAGTGCCAGGCGTTCCCCTAATTAATTTCGTTAACGACATGCTGACCGGTTATACTCAAGTTGGCATAACACGTGCGGTCAACACGTTGCTTATGGTACTTTCTATGTCGTTCGGTATTGCTTTTGCCATAGATGTCAGTGGTCTGAACAATTTTGTTACGGATTTGACAATGACACCGCATCATGAGTATTGGGAATTTTCTTTGGCTGCCGCTATCTCTGCTGTTGGTTTTTCCATGATATTCAATATCCCTCGTCGGTTGCTATGGGTTGTTGCCATTGGCGGGATTGTTGCCGTGTGTACGCGTAATATCGTTAATCTCGGTCCAACTACCGGCAATTTGGGACTAGATCAAGGCATCATTGTTGGGTCATTTGTAGGTTCAGCTCTTGTAAGTATCATCTGTACCCGTGCGATGCACTGGTTCCACACGCCTCATCATTGCCTAAGCATTCCGAGTGTAATCCCTATGATTCCTGGGGTGCTAATGTACCGTGCGTTGTTCGCCGTCATCGATATGCACGGAGTCGTGGGTGAAGTGACTGTGGCGATGCATAACGGCATTAGGGCTTCGTTGATTATTCTCTGCATTGCCTTGGGCGTGGCTATTCCAAATATCTTTGTGAGGCGAATGGTTGCCCCCAAACGTGAACAGAAACTTCTGGAACTATTGCTTAAGTCTTCTGATAGCAAGATTTTATGATTTCCATCGCCAAGTCTTGGCAATATGGTGCCCCAGAGAGCTGATGACGGTAGTAATCTTATGTGTGGTAATGTTTTTCCCGCATATTATTAACACTACCGCAGACAGAATAAGCACAATGCCAAGAGCCAGCCGTGGCGTGAAACTTTCTCCGAAAAGCATGACTCCGATGGCCACAGCTGTAATTGGTTCAATGGCTCCCATAATTGCAGTTGGTGTGGAACCAATGTTGTGTACAGCAACAACCATAAGTACTAGCGACAATACAGTCGGCATCACTGCCAACTGTAGTGCGTAACCCCATTGTTTTGGCGATGTCAGAGGCTGAGTGCTTTCTCCCATTGCCGAGTTAAGAATGAAGATTGTGATGACACCAAAAAGTAGCACGAAGAAAGTTAACTTTATTGATGATATGCGCAATGATGACTTGTTGACAATCACAATGTACACTGCGTAGGTCAGCGATGAAATCATGACCAATGTTACCCCCATCGCATTCAATGCAGAACCGTTACCCGTGCCGTTAAGCATCAAGATTCCGCATATACACAGCACGATGGAAATAACAGTCGATGCTGTGACCTTCTCATGAAACATGGTGGCCATGATGACCGCCACCATTATCGGATATACGAATAATAGGGTGGAGGCTATGCCCACATCCATATAATTGAAACTGATATAGAGTGTTGATGATGAAAGCCCCATCAATACGCCCAAACAGGCAAGAATCACTAGCTCATGGCGATTTACTGCAAACGATTTTCGCTTTATCGCCAGCATTACGCCCAAAATGATGGCGGCAATGCCGAAGCGGTATACCAATACGGAGTTTGCTGTAAGTCCATCGTGATATAGATTGATCGCACCAAGAGGGTTGGTTCCGTAGAATATGGCAGCCAAGATGCCACATATTGTGCCTTTGATTTTTCCATTCATGAGCCGATAAATTCTGCTGTAGAAAAGCATCTGCAAAGTTCGTCAAAAATGCTGGCTCTGCCTGCCTTGACCGCATTTTTTTGATAAAACAAAAACACACAAACGTGATTCTTTGCTCAATGGCATTTAATCGTTTGTGTGCTTTATGTCGGAAAGAGGCGACTCGAACGCCCGACCCCTACGTCCCGAACGTAGTGCGCTACCAACTGCGCTACTTTCCGAAGGAGAGTGTCTTGCTTAACAAAGACTGTGCAAAATTAGTGAAAATTCATGACGAAGCCAAGTTTCTCAAGTTTTTATTGTCCTTCGTTTCCGTCATTCATTATTTCCTGTATATTTTTGTCGACCGAATATAATTTCTCTTTGCAGAACTTGATGAGTTCTTTAGCCTCTTTAAGAGTTTCTGCCAAGTGGTCGATGTCTAGCTGCTCGCTGTCGAGCAACTGCATTATCTCGTTGAGGCGTTCTGTTGCCTTTGTGTAGGTGCGTTTTGGCATGCTATTGTATTGTTTGTGGTTGTTTCGTTAAGTAGTTGGTTCTGGCGTCGTAACAATGCTGTGAATCTCACCGCCGGCTAGAGTCGTGACAAGAGGTGTGCCGGCAGGTAGTTCTTGAGGCTTTGTGACCACGTGACCATTGTACCGAGTAATGCTGTAGCCCAGTTGTAGAACCCTTGCCGGGTCGCACAGCCCTATGGTTTTCTCTGCTTCTTCAAGTCTTTTGCGCTGGCTTTCGGTGTACCTTAATGCTAAGCTCTGTAGCTTGTCTTTTGGGGGTAGTTGTAGCAATTGCGCCCTTACAGCACTTTTCGCTTGTTGGCACATTCGCTCAAATGTCACGGAGAGCCAGTTTTCTCTCTTGCGGGAAATATTGAGTGCTTTGTTGTTGAACGAAGTGATGTAGTTGGCCAGTTGTAGTTCGCTTCGTTGAACACCCTGCCTTATCTTGTACATGATTCTAGTCTCGGCATTCTTGATGATTTCGGCTTCGTGCACCATTCGTTCTATCAAGAAGGTTGCTACTGCGGTGGGAGTCTTGAGATGAGTGTTGGCCACAAAGTCAAGCACGGTGGTGTCGCGCTCATGCCCTATTCCTGTGATTATTGGCAGCGGAAATTGTGCGCAACATGAAGCTAGAGTGTAGTCTTCGAATCCAGTGAGGTCGCTGACGGCACCACCTCCTCTGATGATAATCACGACATCCCAAAGGTCAAACTCGCTGGCAATAGTGTCGAGTGCATTGATTATTGATATGGGTGTTTCGGCTCCTTGCATTGTGGCAGCAAAGAGCTTGTGGGTGAAGCGAAAGCCTTGCGTGTTGTTATCGAGTTGATTGCAGAAATCTTCATAGCCTGCTGCCGTGGCTGATGATATGACCGCTATGCGTTGCAGAGGCCTTGGCAAGATGAGAGTCTTGTTCATGTCAATCACACCATCAGCGTTGAGTTGATTAAGAATCTCTTGTCGGCGGCGCGCAAGACTGCCCATCGTGTATGAGGGGTCAATGTCCTTGACTACGAGTGAGTATCCGTAGACTTCGTTGAACGATATTTCTACGTTGAGCTGTACTTTCAGGCCAGGACAAAATGGCTGGTTTGTGGCTTCCTCAAAGGTCATTTTGATCATGGGGTACAGATAGCTCATGATAACAGCTCTTGCCTTCGCCAGCGGAGTGGGGGAGTTGTCCTTTTTTTCTACCAACTCAAGGAAGCAGTGTCCCTTGGCTGACACCCGCACTTCGCTTAACTCAGCTGTAATCCAGTATGTCTCATCCATTGAACACTCGAGAATCTCGCGTACTATGCCGTTGAGCTCATATAGTGAAATGGCTTTCATCGTGGGGGTGAGGCAGTGACAATGTGCTATTTCTTTACGTCAAAGAGGTATGCCAGCTTGACGAATATGGTGGAATTGGCAGAGCGAGAGAAAGTGTCTTTCTTGGAGTTGCCGAACATGTCGCCCAACCCATAGCAATAGCGACCTTCAAGAATGAAATGTCCGATGGGAGAGTTATATTCCATACCCAGTCCACCAGCTATGCCGTAGTCAAACTTGCGCTCAACGCTCTTGTCATATTGCTCATAGACATTGTTGGGTCTTGACGGTTTGCCGTCGGTGTTGAGAGTCCACTGTGAACTTTTCTTTGATGTCTCACCAATGCAGAAACCGAACTGAGGTCCAGCCTGAAAGAAGAACTGCAATCCTTTTTCTTCCTTTCCCCAAGCCAGTCGTGCGAATATGGGTAGCTGTATGTAGCTCATGTCGCGACGGTAGGTGTCGTCCAGTGACTGTGAATTCTGGTCACGTATGTCTTCTTCCCAGCCCAACATGGTGTAGTTGAGTTCTGCGTAGAGAGCGCAGTAAGTAGTGAAATACTTCTCGCTGGTATATTTCATTGACAGTCCCACCGTAGGGCCGGTGTGCATCTTTTGCTTGATGGTTGGGTCAAAGTCTACGGTATTCATGGCGACACCTGCGTTTGCGCCAAGGCAGAAGTTGTTGCGTGGTTCGCCAATTTCAGCCATGGCTGGCAAAAACGACAGTGCCAGCCCAATGGCTGCAAGAGCTTTTCCTATTGTCATATGTATTTTTGTGGAAAAATGATTCATTGTGCGGAGGGTTCAATGATTTCCTGTGATCCGTCAGTCTTGTAGTGGAGCAGCAGCACGCTGGTGTTGATGAAGCCCTGTTCCGAGGCGCGTCGCTCAAACTTAAATCTGTTTTGAAGCGGGGCGGCATATAGAGGCTGATTGCCGAAGTCTCTTTTGTGGTGTGCCAGTCCCTTGAGCATGTAGTATGCCGTGTCAAATCCCCACATGGCAACGGAGAACGACCCCTGTGGCAACGTTGTGTCGAAGTTGTCGTTGTAGTCTTTCGTGAATTTGTTGACACGCGGAATGCTTTGCCTGGGATAGTCTTGCGTCACAACGTAGACGTTGGCTTTGCCTAAAGCCTTGGCGTCGGAGGTCGAAGTGATGCGGTCATACCAATTTGTGTAGCCTATCAGGGCAGCCTTCATGGCAGGAACCTTTGCTGCAAGTTGCATCAGTGTTTTCTGCGTCTGCTCGTCATACATTGACGGCACTATTACCGCATTGCCGTCAGCCATTGTCTGCAGAATTTTCTGTTCCTTGTCGGGCCACTCAAGTACTTTGGCACCCTTCACATACTTCTTGATGTAGTTGGCCAAGGGGCAAATCTGCCCACCTCCATTGGTAGACACCACGCAAATCTTCTTGTTGCCGAAGTACTTCGACAAAAGATTGTAGGCAGGTATAGTATAGTCGGTCTGCGTAACCTTCAGTGCGTAGAAATTGGGGTTGGTGATTAGCTCGTCATATCTGCCCCCGAAAGGCATTACCACCTTAGTTCCGTTAAGCACGGAGTATTTGTTGATGACCTCTGCCTGCTGCTGGTTGGAGGGTGCAAAGATAATGTCGAAGACTCCGTGGCGTGTCTCGTCCAGCAAGGACTGCACATCAGCAACGGTAGTTCCACAGTCGGCGGCGGTCACGCTAAAAGCTGTGCCATTCTGACTAAGAGAGTCAATGGCCATAAGAACACCTCTGTAGTATTCTATGGCTTGTTGTCCTTTAGCTCCGTCAGATTTCAGCGGCAAAAAGACACCGACATTGATATTAGCAAACGTGACAGACGCTATCGCCAACAAGACAGCGGTAAGGAGAAGTTTGGTTCGGCTCATTGCTTGTTGTTGAAATTATAAGGCAAAAGTACAAAAAAGCATTTAAAGTTTCCGTGGGATAGATAATAAAAAGGTACTTTTGCCGTTGTTAGACAATAACGCTCGTCGTCAGAGTCGATTCCGTGTCGATTGGCAATGCCGCCTTGGCGTTTCACAAGTTTTATATTCTGCTTAAAGTCACATGAAGAAATCACTATTTGCCATATTGGTTGTTTTTGCTGCAGTTTGCCATGCGCTGCCGTCAGCTGCAATCGTTGTGTTCGACGATGACTATCCAACTGCCAATCCTCAGATGGAGGTCGAAGAAGAGAGCGGCTGGGTCACGGTCGGCGAATATTCGGGGTCTGCGCCATTGAAGGTGCGTTTCACCTCTAATGCTGAGAACCTTGGCGACTACACACCTCTCTATGAGTGGCGAGTGTTTAAGGACGGTAATTCCGCCGCACCCTACTTGGTTCGTTATGATGCCGATTTTGACTATGAATTTAGAGAGTCAGGCAGTTCGCAAATTACCTTGCAGATTAGTTTCGTTAATGGCACTGACACCATTCTCTATGAACCAGAGTCGAGCTTCAGCGTTGAAGTGTCGACCTCGGTGCTCAACGTGCCCAATGCCTTCTCTCCCAATCGTGATGGCATCAACGATGTGTTTAGAGTAAAGCAGGATTATAAGAGCATTGTAGAATTTCACGGCTATATTTTTTCTCGCAATGGCAAGAAGCTCTTTGAATGGACAAACCTTGCAGAAGGCTGGGACGGTTGTTATCATGGGGCAGAGGTTGCCGATGGTGTCTACTATGTGCGTATTGATGCCAAAGGAGCCGATGGCAAAAAGTATAACATAAAGAAAGCTATCAATCTGCTTAGGGGCCATTCAGAAAGTTCCGATAGTGGTTCAACAGACTAATTTTCCAGACTCGTTATTGCTCGACAAACGTTTTATACCATATAGCAAAGTGGCTGTGTTCCAAAATTGGAATGCAGCCCTTTCTTTTTTTTAGCCAATTCCTGATAGGTTTGGTTGAGCTGACGCTGGCATTTCGGCGGAAATTGATGTCAATTTCCGCCGAAATTGACATCAATTCCGCCCCAAACGCTAATCAATTTCCGCCGAAATTGATTAGTTTGCCCACTATCATATTTCTGTCAGTGTGGTTTAACGATTACTGTCGAGTGTCGCCCAATTTGGCTTGTGGCAAATTGCTGAAAACTATTCTTCGCAGTGGTTCCGTGAAAATTGCTTCGCCTATAGTTGGGCTGGCGGTAAAAAGATTGCTAACTTTGCACGTTCAGATTATATCATCGCTATGTCAAATAATACCCAGTGTGCTAGCTGCAACGAGGATGACGCAAGCATCGTAGTTGTCGGAGCCAGAACAAACAATCTGCAGAACATTTCGCTCAGTATACCCCACAACAAGCTCACGGTCATAACAGGGTTGAGTGGCAGTGGGAAAAGTTCGTTGGCCTTCGATACTATCTACGCCGAGGGGCAACGTCGCTATATAGAGACTTTTGCCGCCTATGCCAGAAACTATCTTGACAATGTGCAACGCCCCGATGTTGACAGAATCACTGGGTTGTCGCCTGTGATTTCCATTGATCAGAAGACGACCAATCGAAATCCACGATCTACCGTTGGCACTGTGACTGAGATCTACGACTACTTGCGTCTGTTCTATGCTCGCATTGGCGAGGCTTACTCCTATGAGTCGGGCGAGAAGATGGTGAAATATACGGAGGAGAGAATCATACGCATGATTCAGGAAGAATATGCTGGTCGCAAGATAAATATCCTCGCTCCGTTGGTTCGCAACCGCAAGGGACACTATCGCGAGCTTTTTGACAGCATCAGGCGCAAGGGGTTCATACACGTCAGGGTCGATGGCGAACTAATTGAACTGCCGCCTAGCTATAAGGTTGACCGCTACAAGAAGCATACCATAGAGGTCGTAGTTGATCGGCTCAAAGTGAAGGAAGAAACGTCTGAATCCGACGAGACACGCTTGCGTCGCACTGTTGTGGCGGCTTTTAGGCAGGGAGGAGGCGTCATCTCTGTACTTGATGCCGACAATGGCCATGAGCGTTACTACAGCAAGCATCTTATGTGTCCCGTGACGGGCATCTCTTATCCTGATCCTTCACCTCACGATTTTTCTTTCAACTCATCGCAGGGGGCTTGTCCCCATTGCAACGGACTTGGCACCATTAATGACATCGACATTAAGAAGGTTATTCCCGACAGCAAACTGACTATCCGTAAGGGGGCAATCGCGCCGATAGGCAAGTTTAAGAAATCTCTCGTGTTCGCAGAGATTGAGTCGCTGCTGGCACTCTATGACTGTGACCTGGATACCCCCGTTGACGAAATACCCGAGGAGGCTCTCTCCGAGATAATGCAGGGCAGTGCGCGCGACATACGCATTCCCGCTGCCTTCGCCCACTCAACGAGCGATCAGTTCGTGAGATATGCTGGCATCATGCGCTATCTCCAGCAGATGGCTGACGGCGAAATGTCTGCTTCTGCCGAAAAGTGGGTGGAGCAGTTTAGCCGACTGGTCGTGTGCCCACACTGCAAAGGCAAACGACTCAATAAGATAGCTCTTCACTATTTCATTGACGGCAAGAATATCGCTGACCTGTGCGAGATGGACTTGGTGGCTCTCCACGATTGGATTGGTGAGCTGGAGTCTAAACTAGGCAAGACGCAGAGTGTGATTGGCCACGAGATTATCAAGGAAATTAACTCTCGACTGTCGTTTCTGCTGGATGTGGGGCTGGGCTATCTGTCGCTCAACCGTGGTTCTGCCACCTTGTCGGGCGGCGAAAGCCAGCGCATCAGGCTAGCCACCCAAATAGGGTCGGGACTGGTCAACGTGATATACATTCTTGACGAGCCTTCGATAGGGCTTCATCAGCGCGACAACGTGAAACTCATACGCTCGCTGCAAGAGCTGCGCGACATGGGCAACACGGTGATTGTGGTAGAGCACGACAAGGAGATGATGCTCAAGAGTGACTATGTGGTGGATATTGGCCCTGGAGCGGGTAACCATGGTGGCAAGGTGGTGTATTGCGGTGCTCCTGAAGGCATGGCTAACGCAGAGACCTTGACGGCGGACTATATCAACGGGCGACGCCGTATAGCTGTTCCTGCCCAGCGGCGTGCTGGAACTGGACGGCACATAGTGCTTCGTGGAGCGAGTGGCAATAATTTGAAGAATGTGGATGTTTCGATTCCACTGGGCACATTCGTGTGTGTCACGGGCGTGTCGGGAAGTGGTAAATCCAGCTTGATTATGTCGACTCTACTGCCAGTGTTGACGCATCACTTCTATCGAAGTATTCAGATTCCTCTGCCCTATGATTCGATAGAGGGCATTGAGAATATCGATAAAGTGATTTCGGTAGACCAAAGTCCCATAGGGCGCACCCCACGGTCCAATCCGGCTACGTATATCGGTGTGCTCTCGGACATTCGCAATCTGTTCGCCCAACTGCCCGAAGCGATGATACGCGGTTATAAACCTGGGCGCTTCTCGTTCAATACGGCTGGCGGGCGGTGCCCTGTGTGTAAAGGCAATGGCTACAAGCTGGTCGAAATGAATTTTCTACCCTCTGTGATGGTGCCTTGCGAAGCTTGCCACGGCAGGCGGTATGACCGCGAAACGCTTGAGGTGCGATTCAGGGGCAAGTCGATATCCGACGTGCTGGACATGACGGTGGACCAAGCTGTAGAGTTTTTTGAGTCAGTGCCCCATGTGCTGCGTAAGATAAAGGCGCTACAGGAAGTAGGGTTGGGCTATGTGAGACTCGGGCAGTCTTCCACTACCTTGAGCGGAGGCGAAAGCCAGAGGGTAAAGCTTGCCGCTGAACTGGCCAAGCGCGACACGGGCAAGACTCTGTATATACTCGACGAGCCGACTACGGGCTTGCACTTTGAGGACATAAGGATACTGGTGGAGGTGCTGGAGAAACTATGTGCCAAGGGCAACACCATATTGGTGATTGAGCACAATCTTGACATCATAAAAGTGGCTGACTACATCATAGATGTTGGTCCCGAGGGGGGTAGGGACGGCGGCAATATTGTGGCCCAAGGTACACCCGAAGAAGTGGCTGAATGCCCCAACAGCGTGACCGCACCATTCCTGAAAGCAGAGCTGGGGCTTTAAGGTGAGAATGCATAATGCTCTTTTTGTTATTTGCCTTTGTGCTGCTTTAGGTGAGAAATATTGCTTAAATTTGCAAATAATTAAGTTGACAATCATGATAGACAGACACTTGATACTCAAACAAACCAATGCCTTCGCAATGTTCAACGGGCTGTTTTTCGGTGTGTATTGCTGCGTTGGTTTCCTATGCGCAGTGAAAGGACTGGCTAACAGTGGCATGAGTACGCTTGGTTTGTTGATAACCATTACCGTTCCCATTATGGGTTTCTATTTCGCCCGTAAGTTTGAACGGCAGGTAAGGGAGGACTGCCCAGTTTCGTTCGGCAGGTCTTATCTCTATTCCGTGATGCTTTATCTCTACGCTTCGATATTGCTGGCAATCTTTGCTTTCGCTTATTTCCAGTGGTTTGACAATGGTGCGTTTGCCCATAGCTATGCTTCGTTGCTCAATGCCCCCGAAATGCAGGAGGCTCTCAAGCAGTCGGGAATGAACCGCTCAATCGACGAGACCTTGCAGCAGACTGGCTTTAGCAGTGTGGAGGAGATGCTGTTAAGTGTCCGGCCTTTTGATGTTGCGTTAGGAATGCTCAATATGAACATAATAGCTGGCGTGGTGCTTGCCGTGCCTACAGCGTTGTTTGGCAAAACTCGACAAAGGTGACGGGGTGGTTGCACAGACGCTTAATTGTAATATGAATAATTAGAAAACCATGGATATATCAGTAGTAATACCTCTTTTCAATGAGGAAGAGAGTTTGCCCGAACTCTTTGATTGGATACACCGGGTGATGACAGCCAACAAGTTCAGTTATGAAGTCATTTTCGTGAACGACGGCAGTACCGACAAGTCGTGGGAGACCGTGACTGAACTAAGCAAAGCCAACCCAGAGGTCAAGGGCATCAAGTTCCGCCGCAACTACGGTAAGTCGGCAGCCCTCTTCTGCGGCTTCGAGAAGGCTCAGGGCGACGTGGTCATCACGATGGACGCTGACTTGCAGGACTCGCCCGACGAGATTCCAGAGCTTTACCGCATGATAACGGAAGATGGCTATGACCTTGTGAGCGGATACAAGAAGAAACGCTACGACCCGCTTTCGAAGACCATACCCACCAAGTTGTTTAATGCTACGGCTCGCAAAGTGAGCGGAATAAACAATTTGCATGACTTCAACTGCGGACTGAAGGCCTACAAGAATGTGGTGATAAAGAATATCGAGGTGTATGGCGAGATGCATCGCTACATTCCCTATCTTGCCAAGAATGCTGGTTTCGACAAGATAGGGGAGAAGGTGGTACACCACCAGGCTCGCAAGTTTGGTCACACGAAGTTTGGCGGACTCAACCGTTTTGTCAATGGCTATCTGGACCTCATGAGCCTGTGGTTCATCAGCAATTTCGGTCGCAAGCCTATGCACGTGTTCGGCTTCTTGGGCTCGCTTATGTTCTTCATAGGTTTTGTTGCTATCGTAATAGTCGGTGCGGGTAAACTCTATGCGCTTGCCAAGGGAATACCGGCACGACTGGTGACTGATTCGCCTTACTTCTACATCTCGCTCGTAATGATGGTGCTAGGCACTCAGCTGTTTCTTGCTGGATTTATCGGAGAGCTGATAAGCCGCAATGCCAACAGCCGTAATTCATATCAGATTGATGAAGAGATTTAGTCACTTGTTGCGTGTCAAGCAGATTCGCTTGTTGGGCTGCGCTCTTCTTGCTGGTTTGCTGGCGGTGGTCGTGTCGTGCAGTTCGAGCGACTGTCCGCTTAACAATACTGTGATGCAGAAGTGTGTGTTCTATGGTGCTGACGGCAAGTCGTTGACTATAGGCGACACTCTCACGGTGACAGTGAGAGACTCTGTAGTGCTCAATCGCTTGACTGACGGCACCAGCATAAAACTGCCGATGAGCTACAACGCTGCTGCCGACACCTTGGTGTTCCAGTTCAAGCCTGCCGATGCGACAGTGGCCATGACAGACACGGTTATTGTAGCCAAGACCAATACTCCCCATTTCGTGTCGTTAGATTGCGCTCGGTCGATGTTTCACACCATAACCGGAGTGTCGTGTAGCAAGCGCAAGCCCGATGCGACTTATAAATATGCTATAGAAAAGGTAGTCATAACTAATGCCGAAGTCAATTATGATGAGCAAGAGAATCTGCAGATATTTTTTGATGTGTATCAGTAGTGCACTGATTTCGCTTGCTGCAACTGCCCAGTCTCACAAGCATACCGACGTGTTGCTGAAAGACACTGTGCCGTTTGTCGTTGAAAAACAGGTATTTTTCAATGTTGCAGGTGTGGTGCTGTGGCAATTCAGTGACTACGGAGAAGTGGAAGGCGGCGTAAGGCTCAATCTGAAGCGCAAATACTTCCCGGTGATAGAGGTTGGTCTTGGCATGTGTGACAAGACTCACGACGAAACCGACATTCACTACAAGACCTCAAGTCCATTCGTCAGGATAGGGTGCGACTATAATTTTATAAAGAACAAGCTTTCCAACAACCGTATCTATGGCGGCATTAGACTAGCATACACTTCTTTTAAATACGACATGGACGCCCCAGTTCTCGCCGATCCCTACTGGCAAGGTGGCAAACTTGATTTTAATTTCAAGGATGTCAAGAGCAATGCTTCCTGGTGCGAATTTGTCTTTGGACTCGAAACTAAGGTGTGGCGCAGATTCAGCCTAGGGTGGACTGCGCGCTATAAGAAACGTCTGAACCACAAAGTGTCGGAAACGGGCAAGGCTTGGTACATTCCAGGCTACGGAGAAAATGATGACCATTTGTTTTCGGGAACTTTCAATGCGGTGTTAAGTTTCTGAACGTCTGCACCTACTGACCATATATTAAACAAACATCTTTGTCTGCCCAAACAATCTTATTATGACTGTAAAAGCTAAAAACGTGTTAAAGTTGTTCTTCGTGTTGCTCTTGGCTGTGGCTACAGCATGGATACTGATTGACAACAAGACGGCGCCTTTCAAAAAAATGGAGGGAAAGGTGTTTGGCACTTACTATCATATCACCTACCAGTCATCATCTGATTATGAACAAGAAATTCTTGAACAGCTGGGGGCGGTAGACTCTTCGCTGTCGGCATTTAACAAAAACAGTATCGTCTCAAAAATTAACCGTAACGAAAGGGTGAAAGTAGACAATATGTTCAAGACTGTTTTTGAGTTGGCTGAAACTGTTTCTGACAACACCGACGGGGCATTTGATGTTACGGTGGCTCCTCTGGTCAATCTCTGGGGATTTGGCTTCAAGAACAAGGAGCAGGTCAGTCAGCAGAAGATTGACAGCATACTTAGTTATGTGGGCTTCAAGGACGTCAGCTTGCAGAAAGGCTATGTTGTGAAGAAACATCCACAGACAATGCTCGACTTTAGTGCTATTGCAAAGGGGTATGGGTGTGACGTGGTCGCCAATTTCCTTGCCGCTCATGGGGTGGCTAACTTCATGGTGGAAATTGGAGGGGAGATAAGAGCGGCTGGCACTAATTCTGAAAGCCGTGATTGGACTCTCGGCATTGAGAAACCCGTGGAGGACTCGCTGGCGCAGCACCAGGAGCTGTTCTCTACTATCCAAAAGTCACCGATGGCGATAGCCACGAGCGGCAATTATCGCAATTTCTATTATAAGGACGGACACAAGTTTGCCCACACCATTTGTCCGCAAACGGGCTATCCTGTGCAGCACAATCTGCTGTCGGCCACTGTCAGTGCGTCATCTTGCGCTATGGCCGATGCCTACGCCACTGCCTTTATGGTGATGGGGCTTGATGAAGCCAAGAAGGTGTTGGCGCATACGAAGGGATTGGACGCCTTCTTTATCTATACCGACCAAAGCGGACACTACCAAACTTGGTGTTCGGAGGGGTTGACTAAGTATGTTGACAAATGAGGTTGCCTGACCCACAAGACTCCGTCTATGACAAAATCCTTGAGCTGCCCCTCTTTCAGGGGCACAGCCGAGAAGACTTGACTGCTATCCTGTCCAAGGTTAAAGTGGAATTTTGCCATTACAGAAAGGGGCAGGTTATCATAGGGCAGGACGACCCGTGTCGCAGTATATTGTTTCTTCTCGATGGCGACGTTATTGTTTCGCGCACTTCGTTGCACAAGGATATTCTTTTTACTGAGCAGTTTGGCTCATTCAAATCTTTTGGTGCTGAAACCCTTTTTGGCTTGCGCCAAAGCTACAGCTATTCAATCATTGCGCAGAATGATGTCAGAACCCTTGTGCTTGACAAAGCTGGCGTCACAAGTCGCTTGTTGAACTATGAAGTATTTCGCTACAATATGCTCAATATGTTAACGACTCGCATTCAGCGTTGCCAACAAGCGCTTTGGCTACCAGAGGAAGACAACGTGGAGCGCAGCTTCGTGCTGCTGTGCAAACGCAACTTCATACACCCCGCAGGCCCTAAGACTATAGAAGGTGGCATGGTGGCGCTGGCCCGCATGATGAATAAGTCGCGCATTCAAGTCTCAACCATGCTCAATGCGCTCGAGAAACGCCAACTGATTTCATTGGGGCGCAAGAAAATCACCATCCCCTGTTTCGAGAAGCTGATAAGTTCTTGCTAAACCAAAATGATTATTGTTGCAATATTGAAGAAAATAACAAATTTTAAGAAGTTTTTCTGTCAATTGATTTAATTGTTTAATTTTGCATTGTCTATATCACGTCGTACCATCCGTTCTCTTAGGCTGAATGATGGTGCTTTGCAGCGGCAGAGATAAACTCAAGTTCGTGGTTGGGCACTACTTAATGTTAAAGCGTCATTGATGCTTTGTCCTTGGTCGTTTGAACGTAGGAAATTCAATTTGAGAATCAAAGACATTGTCTGAAGTGGCTGCTACGGGTATTGAACAACTGTATCCCGGAGTGTGTAGCGAGGGCTTAACGATCCTCATGCACACTTTTTCCGGTTGCTACGTGCAAATACCAACGTGGGCAGACACTCTCTCGTCTATTCTCAGGGCTTTTCCTACGGCCAAAACGACAGACGAGCAGAGATGGAAGCCCACGTTTTTCTTTATAATAGTCGCTGCTTTCTAATAACTTGCCTGAACCAGGGGTATCATAGAGAAGTAAAAAAATGACCTATACGCCAAAAATTTATTACATCATACACAAAGGTGACTTTCAATCATCCGAGCTTTGAATTTCCTCTTTCGGATAAACACAAAAAAGCCCCGCAATCGTGATTGCGGGGCTTTTTTTGTGTTTGTCCTGTTAAGGATATGTTATTCGCTCCAGTCTTCTTTGGTTTTGCGAATGTAGCTCTTGTAGCGCTTAAGGGCTGCTGCTTGTGTTGCGTCGTAGAGTTCCTGTGCTTCGCCGGGGAAGGACTTCTTCAGTGAGAGGAAACGTACTTCTCCGTCGAGGTAAGCCTGGAACTTGTCCCACTGTGGTTCTTTGGAGTCAAGGGTGAATGGGTTCTTGCCTTGCTCTGCGAGTGCTGGATTGTAGCGCCACAGATGCCAGTAGCCGCATTCTACAGCCTTGGCCTCTTCTGCCTGGCTCTTGCCCATGCCGCCCTTGGCCTTTAGACCGTGGTTGATACATGGTGCGTAGGCAATGATGAGTGATGGGCCGGGATAAGCTTCAGCTTCGCGGATAGCCTTGAGGCACTGAGCCTGGTCGGCACCCATACAAACCTGTGCAACATAGACATAACCATAGGTGGCCTGCATAAGACCAAGGTCTTTCTTGGTCACGCGCTTGCCGTTGGCAGCAAATTGGGCGATGGCACCAATAGGTGTAGCCTTGGAAGCCTGACCTCCGGTGTTGGAGTAAACTTCGGTGTCAAGCACGAGGATGTTAACATCTTCGCCAGATGCAAGCACGTGGTCGAGACCACCGTAGCCGATGTCGTAGGATGCGCCATCACCACCGATAATCCACTGACTGCGCTTGGTGAGGTAGTGTGAGAGTTCCTCAAGTTGCTGGCATGTAGAGCAACCGCTTGAAGCACCACCCTTAATCATAGGTACGAGCTTCTCAGCTGCAGCCTTGGATGTTTCGTAATTGTCTTTTCCGTCAATCCATGCCTGTGCAGCCTCCTTGAATTCAGCTGGAGTGCTTTCGGATGCGATGGCACCGTTGAGCAACTCAGTGATGCGGTTGCGCATTTTCTTGTTTGCCAGAACCATGCCGAGACCAAACTCGCAGAAGTCCTCAAACAAAGAGTTGGCCCAAGCTGGACCCTGACCTTTGGCATTGATTGTATAAGGAGTAGAAGGTATAGAACCAGAGTAGATAGAAGAACATCCAGTGGCATTGGCAACCATTTCGTGGTCGCCGAAGAGCTGGCTGACAAGCTTGACGTATGGGGTCTCACCGCAACCTGAGCAAGCTCCAGAGAACTCAAAGAGAGGTGTGGCGAACTGGCTTACGCGTGGATTAGCAGTAAAGTCGAGCAGGTCTTGCTTTGACTGAACGTTGTTAACGCAGTAGCTCCAGTTTGCGTCTTCGTTTTCCTGGCCTTCAAGTGGTACCATCTCGAGAGCCCTGACAGTCTGGCCGTCAACTTTCTTGCCGAGGCAGACGTCAACGCAGTTGCCGCAGCCGAGGCAGTCCATGACATCAACCTGCATGCGGAACTGCATGCCCTTGATAGCTGCGGGTGCCTTGATTTCTATTGTCTCGCTAGTAAATCCAGCCTTTTCGGTTTCGTTCATTACGAATGGACGGATAGCTGCGTGGGGGCATACAAAGGCGCATCTGTTGCACTGCGAGCAGTAGTCGGCCTTCCATACGGGAACGAAGGCTGCGACACCGCGCTTTTCGTAAGCAGCAGTGCCCTGCTTCCAAGCACCATCTTCAATGCCCTTGTAGGCTGACACGGGAAGGAGGTCACCGTTTTGTGCGTTGATAGGACGTACTATTTTTGAAATGAATTCGGGCTCGTCGCGCTTAGGCTCCTCGTCGGCAGGCAGCTGTGCCCAAGCTGGGTCAATGGTGAGAGTCTTGTATTCGCCACCGCGGTCTACTGCAGAGTAGTTCATGTTGACCACGTCCTGACCTTTCTTGCCGTAGGACTTCTCGATGAATTTCTTCATCTGCTCTACGGCCAGGTCAACCGGGATAACCTCTGTGATGCGGAAGAACGCAGACTGCAGAATGGTGTTGGTGCGGTTGCCCAGACCAATTTCTTGTGCTATCTTGGTTGCGTTGATATAGTATACGCTGATATTGTGCTCTGCAAAATACTTCTTAACATTGTTAGGTAGATTCTTAACTAGTTCCTCACCGTCCCAGATGGTGTTGAGCAAGAATGTACCGCCGTCGCGCAAGCCGCGCAGCACGTCATACATGTGAAGGTATGCCTGAACGTGGCAAGCTACGAAGTTAGGAGTCTTGATTTGGTATGTGGAGCGGATTGGTGTGTCACCGAAGCGGAGGTGTGAGCAGGTGAAACCTCCCGACTTCTTTGAGTCGTAGGAGAAATAAGCCTGGCAATATTTGTTGGTGTTGTCACCGATAATCTTTACAGAGTTCTTGTTTGCACCGACAGTACCATCAGCACCAAGTCCGAAGAATTTAGCTTCGAAGATGCCTGCGCCGCCAAGAGCCATTTCCTTTTCGAGTGGGAGCGAAGTGTAGGTCACGTCGTCCACGATTCCCAAAGTAAAGTGGTTTTTAGGCTCTGGCAAGTTGAGGTTGTCATAAACCGACTTAATCATGGTCGGAGTGGTGTCGCAAGAACCGAGACCGTAGCGGCCACCCACAATCAGCGGAGCGTTCTCTACACCATAGAAGGCATCTTTGACATCAAGATAGAGGGGTTCGCCATTGGCTCCAGGTTCTTTCGTTCTGTCGAGAACTGCAATCTTCTTCACTGTAGATGGTACAGCGGCGAGTAGGTGCTTCACTGAGAACGGACGATAGAGGTGAACGCTTACCATACCGACTTTCTCGCCTTGTGCTGTCAAGTAGTCGATAGCTTCGCGAGCTGCTTCAGTAGCAGAACCCATGAGGATGATGACGCGATCAGCGTCTTCAGCTCCATAGTAAGAGAATAGTTTGTATTCGCGTCCACATATTTTGCTGACTTCAGCCATGTATTGTTCTACGATTTCGGGAATGGCGTCGTAGTATGGGTTGCAACTCTCGCGGTGAGCGAAGAATGTCTCAGGATTTTCTGCCATGCCCTTTGCTTCGGGATGTTCCGGAGTCAGAGCGCGCTTGCGGAACTCAGAGAGAGCCTTGGTGTCAAGCAGCGGGCGCAGTTCCTCCTGGTCCATAACCTCTATCTTCTGGTATTCGTGAGATGTGCGGAAACCATCGAAGAAGTTGATGAACGGAACACGACCTTTGATGGCTGAGAGATGAGCAACTGCTGACAGATCCATCACCTCCTGCACAGAACCTTCGCAAAGCATAGCGAAGCCGGTCTGGCGGCAAGCCATAACGTCGCTGTGGTCACCAAAGATACACAGTGAGTGAGTTGCAAGCGTACGTGCTGAAACGTGGAACACGGTAGGCAGAAGTTCACCTGCAATTTTATACATATTAGGTATCATCAGCAACAAGCCTTGTGATGCTGTGAACGTAGTGGTGAGGGCACCGGCTTGAAGAGAACCGTGAACGGCTCCTGCAGCGCCTCCTTCAGATTGCATTTCCTGAACGGCAACGGTGTCGCCAAAAAGATTTTTCCTGTTTTTGCATGCCCATTCGTCCACATGTTCAGCCATAGGGCTTGATGGTGTGATGGGGTAGATTGCTGCTACCTCAGAGAACATGTAGGCAATGTGCGCGGCGGCTTCATTACCGTCACAGGTCATAAATTTTTTTTCTTTTGCCATTGTTTAAGGTTGTGTGTAAATTATTGTTTTATGTGTTATCTAGCCTTCTTTATAATAATTTGCATTAGTCTTGGTTAGGGACTAATGCAAATGAATTGTGACCTTGTTCAGTCTGCTCGTCTTAGCGTGCAGTTTAATATAGGAATCCGAACATCCACAGAGGAATGTCGCCATCGCGTGATATCTCTGTGTTGTAGCGTGCGTAGTAGAGATTTTCGGTTTTGGCACGCTTTTTCGAGATTTTGTCGCATACGCAAATCTGTATGTCGTCATCAATGATGAAGATGTTTGACCGCCTTGTGGTTTCCACCTTGTGGTGTCGCCAAATGCTGTTGGTGAAGAATGTTTCCATCACCTCTTGGTCAAAGGGAGAGCCGCTGAGCACCGCATACAGAATGTTAGTATTGTGGGTGAGGATGCGCGTAGGCTTTTTGGGCCCATTTGTAGCGTGCTTGTAAATTTGGTGAATCAAGCGCGCTTCCTCAAGACTGTTCATGTAGTTCATCACCGTGGCACGCGACGTGTTGATTTCTTGCGCCAGATTGCTCACATTTGGTGACTCGTTGCCACCGGTTACCAATAAGTATAGTAGTTTTTTCAGCCTACTTACATACTTCACGTCAATCTGTTTAGTAAACAAGATGTCTACCTCTATCATGGCATTGGTAGTCTTGAGCAGTGTCTCTGTGAAATTGTGGTTTTCTATATATATAGGGTAGTAGCCGTGGTGCAGATAGCTTTGCAGATAAATCCATGGTCTCACTTTCATCAACACAGTGCGTTGCACTTCCTCGGTGCGATGAAGAATGTCGTCGAGCGTAAAGCGTGGAATGTCAACACCAGCCTGCAGGTTGATGTACTCCCTAAAGGAAAATCCATGAAGGTAATAGAAATTGGCAATCTTGGAAAGTTCATCGCTCTCGCTGCCGTTTTCCTCAATCGTGGTTGTGGCAAAGATTATCTGCAGTGTGGGCAACGTCCTGTAGCACTCGCACAGTTCCTCGCGCCAACCATTTTGCTTGAAAATCTGATCTATTATGAGAACCTTTCCGCCACGTTTCACGAACTCTTGGGCAAAGTCCACTAGCCCGCGCCCTCTGAAATAGAAGCTGTTCATGTTGACATAAAGGCAACGTCGGCTGGCGGTGTCAAAATTCTTCTTAGCGTATTGGAGGAGAAATGTGGTCTTGCCGACCCCTCTTGGTCCCTTGATGCCAATCAAACGCTGTTTCCAGTCAATTTCATTCATCAAAGGACGAGTCATTGACAAATCCGTATGTTCCAACAAATATGCATGACGCTGAAAGAAATTCTCCATAATTTATACACTTTTGGATTTGTCAGCAAAAGTAGTAAAAAAATGGCTAAATTGCACGGTTGATATTGAAAATATTTGGATAATGATTTAACTTTGCGTACATGGATTGTTTGTTTGCAAATTTTTCGCACGATTTGGCTCTGTCCCATGGTGGAGCTTTTTACACTCCGCCGCCTAACGTGAGGACAATGGAGCGCGATTTAGCCAAGCTGGCTGACTACTTCATTCCCTCAGGTGCAGTGTCTTACAATCCTTTCGCCCCTATATGGGGGTGGGATGCTACGCTTGTGCGCAAGTTGAAGTTATGTGGTTTCTCCAATCTTCCTTCGCCAGCACAGTTGGAAAAGATAAGGGCACTCTCATCTCGCAAAACGGCGGTCACAACGCTTCGTATACTTAAAGATTCATTAGGTGACAAATGGCCTCTATGTGGTGAAAGTACGCTCTACAACTCAGTTGAAACGTTCTGCTTACCTCAAGGGAAGTTCGTTTTGAAAGAACTATGGTCGGGTAGTGGCAGAGGTTTGCGGTTTGTTGATGGTTGTGTCAGCCCGCAACAGCTTAACTGGGCATTGCGTTGCATCAAGACGCAAGGTGGTGTTGTGGTAGAACCATACTATGACAAAATCTGTGACTTCGCCTTGGAGTTTATTGTTGCCGAAACTGCAGTGGAATACTGCGGATTGTCGGTGTTCCGCAATTCCTCCAATAATGCCTATGCAGGCAATCTCTTGATGCCGCAAAATAGATTGTGGAGCATGATGGAGACTCATTTTTCTCATGCGTTCTATAGTGGCCTTGTTAATGCTTTACTTCCGATTCTTCACGAAAAATTTGTGGGCAATTACCTCGGTCCCTTAGGTGTCGATATGATGGTGGTAAACGATGGTGGTCAACTTGCCGTTCACCCATGTGTGGAAATTAACGTGAGACGCACTATGGGCATGCTCTCCCTACACTTGTCCAGCTTGGTTAACAAAGATCATAAGGCTGAATTCAAACTCCTCTACGATAAGAATAGTGCACAGCTCGAAGCTAAGTGCCAAGCTATGCAGAAGCCAGGCTATGATTCCGACGGTAAACTGACCAATGGGGTGTTGTTTCTCACGCCAATTATGGCAGACACTCATTTTACTGCCATGATTGAAATTCTAGAATAACCAGACTAAATTGTTTGAGAGTCCCTATCTTTGTAATGATTGAAAAACCAAGCAAATAATTGTTGATGCGGTGATTTGATTCCAACGATAATGCTCCCATTGAATTAACAAAACCATAGAGATTCTTTAGTGCTCACCGTCCATGAGTCTATCAAAAGTATTGGGTCAAACAAAAGTAATACTGCCTTCTTTTATGTTGGCTCAATATGATTTGCAGGGCGACGGCAATACTATCAAAGGATGTGGTTGGTTCAGTTCAAATGGTGCACTTTCCACACCGTAGCGGTTTATTGCCGTCACGGCATAATAGGGTGTCAGACCGTTGGGGTAGGGTGTGCTTATGGTTATATTAGGTTGTCTGATATCTGTGATGTAGATGCAAGAGCCATCGGTGGTGTCAATGGGGTAGTGGTTGCTGCGGTAAAGGATATATCTGTAGTCTTCGGCATTGCCATGCCATGAGATTGTAATGCCGTTGCCAGTAGCTGTGATAGAACCGCAGGTGGGTGTTGCTGGCGTTGGGATATTGTCTCCTGGTAGTGGTGGCACAAGTGCTTTTGTGTAGTACAGGTTGTTCTTGAGATTGTCGTAGATGCCTTTAGTGTTGTTTGTGACGAATCGCGAACGGAAAAACACTTGCCCTCCAAGTCCATTGGCTCTGCAAAACTCTATTTCGCTTTCGATAACACTGCGTGGCCAGTCCTTTTGGTTTTTGTCTATCATGTAGACACCCAGTCCTGATGCAACACATCGTCCGTAGGAGTCTTCCTGCCAATCCAAAGCGAAGGGAAAATAGTGGTTGCCACGGAAGTACATCATCGGCATGAGTATATCCATCCAGCCCTCTTTGAGCCATCGCTTGGCGTCCTGTGCTACGGCGTGGTAGGCATTCCACCCTCCAGAGGAATATCTGTGGGTATCGCTGAATTTGCCAACAGGACTACAACTTAGTGCTACCCATGGCTTTATGGCTTTCACTCTGTCGTGTATAACCTTTACACAACGCGAGATGTTGTTCCTTCGCCAGTCTGCCAGTGATTGGCCTTTGTTGGCAAACCTCCTATATGTTTGTTGGTCGCTGAACTTCAGTTCTTTCTCAGGGTAGCGTATGTAGTCCAGACTTATGCCATCGATGTCGTAGTTCCGCGTTATTTCCTCACACAGCGAAGCCAGGTAGTCTGCTGTCTCGGCAAGGCCTGGGTCGAGCATGTATCCATCGCTCGTTTTCAGACAGAGGTTAGGTTTGCGCTTATCTAGCGACATTCTTCCCATTGCCTTTGCTTGAGCTAACTTGTTTCCGGGTATAGCCACCAACCATGCGTGCAACTGCAGTCCGCGCTTGTGGCATTCCTCAATGGCAAAAGCTAGAGGGTCGTAGCCTGGTCCCACACCATATTTCCCTGTCAAGCAAGCATCCCACGGCTCAATTGCTGAGGGGTAGATTACTGCGGCTCGCGTCCTCATCTGCATGACCACAGTGTTGAAATTGGCTGCTTTGAGTTTGTCGAGAATGTTGCAGAGTTCTTTTTTCTGTCGCTCGACTCCTTCGGCACTGTTTGCTTTAGTGGTGGGCCAGTCCAAACCGTTGAGGGTGGTGAGCCAAACTCCGCGCAATTCCCTCTTGGGTGAACGAGGTGTCAATTGGGCATGAAGTTGACAGAAGAAAAATGAAGTTATTAGTGTAATATACAATGTGCGCATGGAACGGTGTTGCCTGTGTAATATTGCAAAAATAATTATTTTTCTTCTCTTTTTGCGTGGTATACGAAAATAATGCGTATTTTTGTATGCGCAAGAATCTTCGTTCCGTGTAGATTCTTGATTAGATTGATATAAACTCAAAAACAAAAGGAATACATGAAAAAGATTCTATTGGTGTTGACTCTTCTCTTGGGGGTAACAGTAAGTAAGGCTCAGTTTGAACAGGGTACTAAATATGTTGGAGCTTCGGTAACTAATCTAGGTCTCTCGTATAGCAGCTCTGAGAAACTACGTTTTGGTGTAGACGCCACGGCTGGCTATTTCTTGTTTGACGGCATTATGCTCAAAGGCAACGTGGGCTATAGCCATAAGCCGCACATTGATGATATCACGTTGGGCTTGGGTGGCAGATATTATTTCACTCAAAATGGCATCTTCTTGGGTGCAGGTCTTGAGTATTGCCACGAAACCAAGAACTACAATGACCTGCGCATTCCCGTTGAGGCTGGCTACTGCTTCTATATCAACCACTATGTCAGCATCGAGCCTGCTGTGTATTACAACATGTCGCTCAACGATTTTGCCGATAAGAGTGCTGTAGGACTCAAAGTGGGCTTCGGCCTTTATTTCTAAAAATAGTAGGGCGGATTACAATGAAACATAAATCTGCCGTAGAATTGCCTGATATCGTGAATGCAGCAGGGCGCAGAGTCCTGCTGCATTCTTGTTGTGCGCCATGCTCAGCGGCTATTTTGGAGTTCTTCTTGCAAAATGGAATCCAACCGACAGTATTCTACTCCAATTCCAACATCTACCCACTTGCAGAGTATGAACACCGCCGCAATGAAATAAAGAATTATTTGCAGCAATTATCTGTGCCTTTCGTTGAGGACACCTACTGCCATGAAGAATGGCTTGCCCATGTAAAGGGGCTGGAGAATCAGCCCGAGCGTGGCTCAAGATGCCTTCGCTGCTTTCAGTTCCGCCTAGAACGCACTGCTAAATATGCCAAAGAGAAGGGCTTCGCTCTCATTGCTACGACATTGGCTTCCTCGCGATGGAAAAGCATTGCTCAAATTGCTGAGGCCGGCCATCTGGCAGAAACTTCAGTAGGTGACGGTGTCGTTTTTTGGGATCGTAATTGGCGAAAGGGAGGCTTGCAGGACCGTCGCAATGCCCTACTCAAGGAAAACGGCTTCTACAACCAGCAATATTGCGGTTGTGAGTTCAGCATGCGTTCTGCCAATGAATGCGAAACTCCAGTGGCTAGAATGGAAACAGCAACGGAAGAACTGCCACCATCACAACCCCTATGATTATCTGCAAGGGCAAGCCAACTTTGATGTAGCCACTAAACCCGTATCCGCCAGCTTGCATCACCAGAGCGTTTGGCGGAGTGGAAAACGGCGATGCGAAACACATGCTTGCCCCCAGTGTCACTGCCAACAGCATGGGGTAGGGGCTTAGTCCCATTGCCGTAGCTGATGACAGGGCAATGGGCGACATGAGAACTGCCGTGGCGGTGTTACTAATGAACATGGTGAGCAGCGAAGTGGTGAAATAAATGCCAGCCAGCAGGGCGTAAGGGCTCGCTTTCCCCAGATTCTCTGTTAGCAACGAACTGACCATCGCCGAAGCCCCTGTCTTTTCAAGCGCTACAGACATTGGCAGCATTGCCGCTATGAGCACGATACTTTCCCAATTGATTGTCTTGTAGGCTGCTTCCACGTTGCGCAGACACCCAGTGATTACCATGAGCACAGCAGCCGTCATTACGGCAGTTACTGGCGCGATGGGAATGAAGTCAAATACCATCACCCCCACCATTAACAGCATTATCGTTACCGCAAGCGGGGCCTTGTAGTCAAGCGTCACCTTGGCAGCCTCTTCCAACGGTTGTCCTATCACCACGATGCCATCGGTTTCATCTGCTATCTTGGCTATGTTGCGCCATTTGCCTTGTATGAGGAGTATGTCGCCTTTCTTAAGTGTCATGTCGGGCAGGTCGCTCATTATGTATTTGTCATTGCGCCTTATGCCCAACACGTTGATGTTGTACAGCCGCCTCAGGTTTGCATCCTTGAGTTTTTGGCCGCATAGGCGTGAGTCGTGCATAAGTATTATTTCCGCAATGCCAATATCGTAGAACGCAAGTTGTTCAGTCGCCTTTTCCAGTAACATTTCGCGGGCGAAGACGTCTGCTTTTTCCTTGTCACCGCTTATGTAGATGATGTCGCCAGTGCTTAGAGTGGTATTGGGACCTGCCATTTGTTGCTCTACCTCTTTTATTAGGTGTGTGCGTGATTTCCTGATGCGTCTCACTTCTAACACTGTCAACCCATAACGATGGTGCAAGTCTAGTTGGGCGAGGGTCTTGCGACATGCCAAGGACTTTGTTGTTACGGCAAACACCGACAGATTTTCTTTAAGCTGGTATTCGTTGATTAGATCTTCAAGTGTCTTATCTCGCAATTTGCGCTTCCCGCTATCTTTCTGTCTGCCCGAAAGAAACCGCTTGCTTAGTGGAAGCAGCACAATGATGCCGACTGCTACACAAATTGCTCCCACTGGCACAAAACTAAAGAAGCCCAGAGGCTCGTAACCAGCTTCCTCAAGTGATTCCTGTATCACCAAGTTAGGCGGCGTTCCGATTAGGGTAAGCATTCCTCCCATACTGCTGGCGAAGGCGAGGGGCATAAGCAGTCTACTAGACCGTATGTTAGCCTTTTGGGCGAGACTTGCCACGATGGGCATCATGAGTGCCACTGTGCCGGTGTTGCTCACAAAAGCTCCTATCAGAGCTGTGGCTGCCATTAGCAGTATGAATAACTTAATTTCGCTGTCGCCTGCTAACGACATGAGCCATGTGCTGGCTCTTTTTGCCGCTCCTGTTTGAAAGATGGCTCCGCCTACCACAAACAATCCTGCCATCATGATTACTACGGGATTGGAGAATCCTGCGAGGGCTTCCTGTGGCTTCAGAACTCCTGAGAGCATTAGGCAAATCATGCCACAAACTGCCACAATGTCCGAGCGTATCTTACCCACGGCGAACATGACGGCAGATATCAAGAGTATAATAATGGTAGAAATCATAAGGCCAATTTAAGTTTTAGTGTATCGGTCTTTCTGCTAGCAACTGTCTTGTCCGTGCGACAGTTTGATACTAACATGGTTAGTCATGCCGTGTGACTGCGTGAGTCATTCGGTAGCCTGGCTTATGTAGCGGGGCATCTTGGTGACAAATTTTTGCGAGTGCCCTGTTTGCATGGTTTTGAGGCTATTCTGACAGTACAGAATGAATAGTGTAAAGTTAGACCAAATGCTCGAAAATGTGACTCTTGATTTGGTTAATAATTACAAAAGCAAGTCTGTCTGTATGAAGAACTTTCGCATTTCGGATAGTTCTGTCAACAATTTTGCACGTTCACTGCTTATTTTGCCGCATTTCATGAGCTTGCGGTTATACTTCCACCAGTTTAGCAGTCTGCGGTTGTCTTCTTTCTTCTTGTCAGGCAGTTGTCTGTATTTCTCAATGTATGACTTGAGTTCCTTGTAGTTGCTCAGCCATTTTCCCTCACTCTTTGTTATGGCTGTTTTCATGTATTGATTTTGTGATGTCTATCGTAGTTTTTCACGCAGGAATTTTGCCGTGTAGCTGTCTTTGCATTCTGCCACATGCTCTGGTGTGCCTTCAGTAACCACTTGTCCTCCTGCATTGCCTCCTTCCAGACCCAGGTCTATGATGTAGTCTGCGCATTTTATCACGTCGAGATTGTGCTCTATAATTACTAGGGTGTGTCCGTGTGCAATCAAGGTTTCAAAAGCTTTTAACAGCACTTTTATGTCGTGGAAATGCAAACCTGTGGTCGGTTCGTCGAAGATGAACAATGTGGGTTGTGCCTTCTCACCGGCAAGATATGATGCCAGTTTGACACGCTGATTTTCACCTCCCGATAGTGTTGATGAGGCTTGACCGAGTTTTATATAACCTAGCCCGACATCGCTCAGTGGCTTGATGCGCCGTGCTATGGCTTGCTGCCCGTTGCTTTCGAAGAAATCAATGGCTTCGTCCACCTCCATGTCGAGAATGTCGGCAATGTTTTTGCCGGCAAAAGTTACTTCAAGCACGTCTTTCTTGAAACGTTTGCCATGACATTCTTCACACTCTATTTCAATGTCTGCCATGAATTGCATTGACACTTTTATCTTACCATCTCCGTTGCAGTTCTCACACCTTCCGCCCTCTGTGTTGAATGAAAATGTGGCGGCGGTGAAGTCCATCTGTTTCGCAAGGGGTTGGTCTGCCATTAGTCTGCGTATCATGTCGTAGGCCTTGATGTATGTCACGGGATTGCTGCGCGACGATGTGCCGATGCCGCTTTGGTCAATCAGGGTGACGCTGCTGATGGCTTTAAGGTCACCCTCTATTGACACGTATTCGCCTGGACGTTCACACGCTTCGTCAAAATAACGCTTCAGTCCACGGTAAAGTATGTTAGTGACGAGCGATGATTTTCCGCTGCCGCTTACACCCGTTACAACGGTCATCACGTTGAGCGGAAATGTCGCATCTATTCCTTTCAAGTTGTTGGCTCTGGCACCTTTGACTATGATGTTGCGGTTTGAGCTGCGGCGCGACAGGGGTACTGCTATGGTGTCTTCGCCGAGTAGGTATCTCACGGTGTAGCTATTGGTGCCTGGCTCTAGTTTAGACATGTCGCCTTGGTAAACAATGTTTCCTCCGTTGATGCCGGCTCCAGGACCGATGTCGATGATGTAGTCGGCAGCGCGCATAATTTCCTCATCATGTTCTACCACTACCACTGTGTTGCCTAGTTGCTGAAGCCTGCGCAACACTCCAATCAGCTGTTCTGTGTCGCGCGAGTGAAGCCCTATGCTTGGCTCGTCAAGAATGTAGAGCGACCCCATGAGATTGCTGCTCAGCGAAGTTGCTATGCTTATTCGTTGGCTTTCGCCACCCGACAATGTGTTGGCAGCTCTGTCGAGTGTAAGGTAGCCAAGCCCTACGTCAGTGAGGGTTTGGAGCCTGGTGCGTATCTCGTTGATGAGTATAGGGAAATCATTGCATTCTATGTGCTGGAACAACTCATTGAGTTGCCATATGGGCATACTTACCAACTCTGTGATAGTGTGTCCGTCGACCTTGACGTATTCTGTCTCTTTCTTCAGTCTCCTGCCGTGACATACGGGACAAATTGTCTTGCCGCGGTAGTGAGCCAGCATTACTCTATATTGTATCTTGTATAGGTTACGCTTCACCATGCGGAAGAATGAGTCGATACTTACTTGCCATTCTTCAGGTCGTTGCTGCTCTTGCTTGTCGCCGTGCCACAATATGTCTTTCTGCTTTTGCGTCAGAGTGTAGTAGGGGGCAAACACAGGGAATCCCTTTGGACTGTTCCTCTCACAAAATATGCGTTTCCATTCGCTCATCTTTTCTCCGCGCCAACATTGCACGGCCCCGTCCCATACTGACAGAGCAGTGTTTGGTATCACCAGCGACTCGTCAATGCCCACAGTCATGCCGAAACCCTCACATTCGGGGCAAGCTCCTGCCGGCGAATTGAATGAGAACATAGCGTCTGTAGGGCGTTCGAAAATAATGCCGTCGCGTTCAAATGCCGTGCTGAAATTACGTGTTGTGCTGTCACCACGCTTTCGTATGTAACACTGTTGCCCACCTTCCTCAAAGGCAGTTTCCACACTCTCATGGAGGCGGGACAAAGAGTCGCTGTCAGACTTTACCGAGAGTCGGTCTATGAGCAGATTGACTTCTTTCGGATCAAGTTTGTCTATGTCCTCTGGCTTGAGATCGCTGATGTTAAGAGGTTCGCCGTTGTTAGTGATGCGCGAAAACCCCTGCTTGCATTCTATCTCCAGTTGTTGGGCAAGGGTTCTTCCCTCTGGTATTGTCAGCGGACACTCGATGGTGAACTTTTCACCTTCACCCATGCTCATTACGTATTTCACGACATCGTCCACTGTGTCGCTCTTTACCTCATCTCCGCTTACGGGTGAATATGTCTTGCCCGCCCTGGCGAAAAGCATGCGCAGATAGTCGTAAATCTCGGTGGTGGTTCCTACCGTTGACCGCTGATTGCGGTTGGTCACTTTTTGCTCTATTGCTATGGC
>CAVCAW010000021.1:0-20577 GCA_963600315.1 Bacteroidaceae bacterium
ACAGTCAGGTGCTCTAACCAACTGAGCTACTGAAGCAATATAAGCGTTTGGAAAAACTGGATTTTTCCGTGTTTTGCGGTGCAAAAGTAGTGATAATTTTGAAAATAAGCAATAACTTTGCATTAAAATAATAGTCGGATAAAGAAAAAAGTCACAAGGTTTGACAACTGCTGGAGCAATGTGCTTGTCATAATGGCTGATTTAAGCAATGTCAGCATCATTGGTGATGCAACTTTTTCGACATATAATTAGTGTCAGATATACAATAAAATGAAGAAAATAGTTCTGTCATTCTGCTTTGCTGTAGCTGCTGTTTGTTCGATGGCCCAAAACCTCACTGGTGTCTCCGATCAGTTGAATATTTTCAATAGACTCTACAAGACTTTGGACCAGTATTACGTCGACACTCTTAATGCAGATAAAAATGTGACGACAGCAATCGTTTCCATGCTGTTGGCTCTCGATCCCTATACTGAATACTATGATGCCAAGAGTGCGCGTGAGTTCAATACCGTCACTACTGGCAAGTATGCTGGCGTTGGAGCCATGATACATTATTATAAGAAAGAGGATCGCTGCATAATATATCAACTCTATGAAGGCAAACCTGCTGCTACCGCAGGACTGCGTACCGGAGACGTGATACTGTCAATCAACGGTAAGGACACGGGGCTGAAGAGTAACAAGGAAATTGCCGACTACGTCAGCTCCGTCAGCGAAGCTCTGCGCGGAGATGCCGGCACATTGGCAAAAATCAGAGTGAAGCGCCCCGGACAGAGCGACACTTTGGAGTTTGACGTGACACGTGCCAACGTGCAACTGCCCTCCGTGCCCTATAGCGGCATGCTCAACAGTGAAACCGGCTATGTGGTTCTCACATCGTTTACAGCAGGTTGTGCGGAAGAAATTGCGGAGGCTATTAAGAAACTGACCGCTCTCGGTGCGAAGTCTCTGGTTCTCGACTTGCGCAACAATGGTGGTGGTCTCGCCAACGAGGCTGTCAATTTGGTCAATCTCTTCGTGCCCAAGGGCAAACTTATTCTCAAGATGAAGGGCAAGTATGCTGACCTCAATTCCTCCTATGCCACCCAGAGCCAACCGCAGTTCCCCAATATGCCCTTGGTGGTTCTCGTCAATGGTCAGTCGGCTTCGGCGTCTGAGATTACTTGTGGTTCCCTGCAAGACCTCGACCGTGGAGTGGTGATGGGGGAACGTACTTTCGGTAAAGGACTGGTTCAGCAAACTCACCAACTGCCGGAGGGAACGATGCTCAAACTGACTACAAGCCGCTACTATATCCCTTCGGGTCGTTGTATACAAGCTTTGGACTACTCCCACCTCACTGCCGACGGTCAAGCGTATCGCACACCAGACAGTCTGACTAATGTGTTCTACACTGAAGCGGGACGGCCAGTCAGGGACGGTGGCGGAATTACTCCCGATGTTGAGGTGAAGAGCGACACTCTGCCCACCAACCTGGAGTACCTGTGCGCCAGCGATGATTTCTTCGACTATGTGACAGACTATTGCCTCAATCATGATACTATCGCTCCTGCCAAGGATTTTGCCATTACAGATGCTGACTACGACAAGTTCGTGCAATACATAGCTGATTCTGAATTTTCGCCCGAATACGCAAGTCTAAAAATAGCAGACCGCCTCTATGCCATGATGAAGGCAGAGGGCATGTCGAAAGAAACACTCGACAAGGCAGCGGCACTTAAGGAAAGCATGAAACCAAACATGGCCGACGTGTTGCTCAAAAACAAAGAAGCTATGATGGAACATTTGGACAATGCTGTATGCGACCGCTATTATTACTCTGCCGGTACTATCGAGAACCAACTGAAACACGACCGTCAGGTCAAGGCGGCAGTAGAACTGCTGTCAGACGGTGTTCGCTACAAAAATATATTGTCAAGCTCTGCCAAATAGCAGGAGTAATTTACATCAACATACGTGTCACCCCGGCAGAGATGTTTGTCAAACGTTGACAGATAGTAGGAGTGGCAGTATGTTTAATCCCCAATGCTTTGGGAGCAATACCAAAAGCATTGAGGATTTTTTGTGTTGATTTCTTGAGTGATGGATTGCTGCGTCGTTGATGATATCTAGTTGTTGTAGGGGTTGTAGTGGGTGCCAGATTGCTTACATTCTTCCCAACGAACGTCTTTCGCTCTAAAAAATCCATGAAAAAAGGCTACGTCGATGATAACAGTCGATGTAGCCTTTTTCTTGTTTCTGTATTAATCGCACAGAACAGCGTTGTGTGTCTTCTTATTCTCTGTAGCCGTTGTGCTTTACGAAGAAGAGCGGTGTGTTCTCATATTTCTTGGTGAATGCACGGCGGAAAGTGCTCACTGAGGCGAAGCCGCAGTCGGAGGCGAGGTCACGGATGCTGTGGGAGTTCATGTAGTCCTTGTCGGTAAAGAGCTCTTCTGCTTTCTGGAGGCGAAGGCTGTTTACGTACTCATTAAACTTACAGCCCTTCACGCAGTTTATCATGCGTGAGGCATAGGTGCGGTTGGTCACGAGCAGGTCAGCGATTTCATTAAGTGAAATATCCTTGCGGAGATAGAACTGTGTTTCTTTGGCGAGGGTGTCAAGACGCTGCTCAAGACGCGCATTGAGTTCCTTCTCGTCCAAGCCGAATGGCAATGCTTCTGGGTGTTTCATAATTCAACAATGTTTTGTAATTTTGATTTTATAAAAGCGAGAAATAATTCGACAGCAAAATTACAAAATAATTCATTTTGTTCAAGTGGATTATGTGTATTTTAATTTTTTTTAAGACGCAGAGCATTGTTTTCCGCTTGCTCCATCACTTCGCGTTCGCCAGGTCCCTTGTCGTTGATGCCACAGAGATGAAGAATACCGTGTATGATGACGCGGTGGAGCTCTTCGTCGTAGGTAGTGTGTTGTTGCTCTGAGTTGCTTTTGACGGTGTCCAGACTTATGAAGATGTCTCCGTTGAGGGTGTTGCCCTCGGTGTAGTCGAAGGTTATGATGTCGGTATAGTAGTCGTGCTTTAGGTATTGGCGGTTGACCTCAAGAATTTTGTCATCGTCGCAGAAGATGTATGCCACGTCACCTATTTTCTTGCCGTGGGTGGCTGCCACCTGTCTGAGCCAGGCGGTTGTAGCGCGCCGTTTGATGTCGGGAAACTTGACGTTGTCTGACTGGTAAGATACCATGATTGTTATGCTTGTTGTGTTATAGTGTATTGTTTATGCGTCGCTCTGGTAGGAGAGGCGAATTTGCGCAGTAGAAGTGTAGGCTTGGATCTGAGTTGTGTGGTTGGACAGTGTCTGGTAAACGCTGATGCGAGTTGTCAGTCAAACAAGTCGGGGTGGAGATCAAACAGAGTCGGTTGGTTGTCCTGGTGACGTCCTTTGTCAGAGCGATTGAGGTGTTTGTAGGCGAGGTCTGTGGCTTCTCGTCCGCGCGGTGTTCGTTTTATGAAGCCCTCCATAATGAGAAATGGTTCGTAGACCTCCTCGACGGTGCCTTGGTCTTCGCCGATGGCTGTAGCTATAGTGGTAAGTCCCACTGGGCCTCCTCCGAACTTGTCGATTATGGTGCAGAGGATTTTGTTGTCTATCTCGTCGAGTCCGAATGCGTCTATGCTGAGAGCCTCGAGTGCCATGTGGGCGATGGGCAGGTCTATGCGACCGTTGCCCTTGACTTGGGCGAAGTCTCTGACGCGTCGCAGCAGGGCATTGGCTATTCGCGGTGTGCCGCGCGATCGTCCGGCTATCTCGGCAGCTGCCTTGCCGTCGATCTCCACATTGAGAATGGCGGCTGAGCGCGTAATGATATTCTTGAGCGTGTCGGTGTCATAGTACTCTAAGTGGAGGTTGATGCCAAAGCGGGCTCTGAGCGGAGCTGTTAGCAGTCCGCTCCTGGTGGTGGCTCCCACGAGGGTGAAGGGGTTGAGTTCTATCTGTATGGAGCGTGCGGAGGGTCCCTTGTCAATCATGATGTCAATGCGGTAGTCCTCCATGGCTGAATAGAGGTACTCTTCCACCAACGGTGACAGACGGTGTATTTCGTCGATAAACAGTACGTCGTGAGGCTCGAGCGAAGTGAGCAGACCTGCCAGGTCGCCAGGCTTGTCGAGCACGGGTCCGGAAGTTATTTTGAAACCTACGCCGAGTTCGTTGGCGATGATGTTGCTTAGGGTTGTCTTTCCCAGTCCGGGAGGACCGTGAAGCAGGGTGTGGTCAAGCGGTTCTCCGCGGTACTTGGCAGCTTCCACGAAGACCTTGAGATTATCCACCACTTTGTTCTGGCCGTTGAAATCGCTGAAACTAAGTGGTCTCAGAGCGTTCTCATACTCTTTGTCGGTGGTGGCGGCAACCTGTTGTGCCCTTATGTCGAATGTGTCTTTCATTGAAGCGTGGTCGTTTTATTTCTGTTGCAGCAGCTGTATGGCTTTGTTGACGATGTCGCTGTCATCGTTTATTATGGCGAAATATTCCGACATGTCCCAGATGTCGCGGGCCACCAGTCCCTTGACGGTCTTCTTTATGGTGCGTATAGTCTGTTCTAGCTCGGCATCGTCCTTGGGTGCAACATCCATCTTCTTGCCCTGGGCAACGATGGTGTCAATCAGCGAGGCGGGCACCTCATAGTCACTCTTGAATTTGGCGAAGTTCTTGTAGGTTGAGTTTAGCTGTTTGCGGTTGGTGTCAGAGTAGGTGAGGTAAGCGTTGAGAATGATGTTTTTGCGGCTGAGGCTGCGGTAGTAGTTGGTATAGACCGTGGTGTCGAGCGGAATGAAGTAGTCGGGCATTATGCCGCCGCCGCCGTAGACCACTCTCTTCTCTTTGAGAGTGTAGCATTTCAGTGAGTCGGCAAAGTGAATGCTGTCTACGTGCATCAGTTCGCCGCTGTTGTAGCGGTTCAATATGTCGCCGTCGTAGTCGGTTTTCTTACCTTTTTCATAGGGCTTTTGTATGCAGCGTCCCGAGGGTGTGTAGTAGTGCGATACGGTGAGACGAATCATGCTGCCGTCGGGCATCTCGATAGGGCGTTGCACCAGACCCTTGCCGAAGGTGCGACGTCCGACGATGACACCTCGGTCGTGGTCCTGTATGGCTCCGCTGACAATCTCTGCCGCAGAGGCGGTGTATTCGTCAACCAGCACAGCCACCTTGCCTTCGGTGAACATGCCGCCGCCCGATGCCGTCAAGGTTTGCTTGGGCACGGAGCGCCCATCGGTGTAAACCACTAGGTCACCTTCGTTGAGAAATTCGCTCGCCACGCCGTTGGCTGCGTCAAGATAGCCGCCACCATTCTGCTGCAGGTCGAGTATGAGGCTCTTCATGCCCTGCTTTTTCAATTTCTTGATGGCATCGCGCACTTCGTCGCGTGTGGTCGCTGCGAAACTGCTTATGCGGATAAAGCCAATCTCGGGGCGTATCATGTAGGCTGCGTCTACCGAGTGGAGGGGAATCTTGTCTCTGACCACTCTGAATGGTAGAATCTCCTTCACGCCGCGACGGCAGATGCCGAGGTTTACGATGGTGTTCTTTGGACCACGGAGTTTCTTCATGATGACGTCGCGTGCCATCTTGACTCCGGCTATGGCAGTGTCGTTGACTGTGACAATGCGGTCGCCAGCGAGAATGCCAGCCTTCTCCGACGGCCCCTTCGCTATGGTCTGCACTACCACGAGGGTGTCGTTAAGAATGTTGAACTGCACTCCGATTCCTTCGAAGTTGCTGTTGAGCGGCTCGGTGAACTTCTTGGTCTCTTCGGCATTGGAATAGCTGCTGTGGGGGTCGAGCTGTGCCAGCATGGCCTTGATAGCCTCGTCGGTCAGCAAGGTGGTGTTGGTAGTGTCAATATACAAAGCCTTGATAGCCATTTGTGCCGTGGCTAGCTTGCGTATTGACAGGTCCAACTCTTTCTGGTCTTTTGGTGATTGAGCTTCGATTGTAGCAGTGGCGGTCATGCAGAGCAGTGCCGCTATCAGTGTGTGTATCTTTTTCATTGTGTGAGATTTTCGATGTGTGGTGTATTTAGTTGGGGTGAATTCGTAGCGTGGTGGCTGCTATTCCTGCTTGTGTGGAATGAACGGCGAAATGTCTCTGCCGAACATGTGTAGTTCTCTGACGGTACTGGAGCTGACGGCAGCCAACTCGCTCCGGCAGAATAGCAGTATTGTCTCAATGCCGTTGAGTTGTCGGTTGACGTCTGCCATGTCGCGCTCATATTCGTAGTCCTTGAGTGAGCGAACCCCGCGCAGAATGGCATCAGCGTTAAGGTTGGCTGCGAGGTCGGCGGTGAGCCCTTCGTATGTGGTGACCTCTATCCGACTGTCGTTGGCATAGAGGTCTGTGATGGCTTCCAGACGCTCCTGGGGTGTCTGAAAAGGAGCCTTGCCCGAGTTTATTCCGATGGCAATGATGATTTTGTCGAATATGCCGAGCCCCCGCTCCACGATGTCGGCATGACCTGTGGTGAATGGGTCAAATGACCCGGGAAATACGGCTGTTTTCATACTTTTGTGTGCTTGTTTGCGGTTATGCGTCGCTTGTTGGACGGTTGTTTGTTGTTGTGCGTCAGTTTGAAATGGGCGAGGCAGTAGGCTTTGTGCTGCTGAACTAAGACCGAGACTAACCCTCCTCGAAATCCTCGTCGGGCTTGTCTTCTTCTATCACCAGGTTGTTGATGATGAAGTTCTGGCGCTCTGGGGTGTTCTTGCCCATGTAGTAGCTGAGCAGTTCCTGCACTTGGTCAGTTTTGTGGAGGCTGACTTGCTCCAGTCTTATCTGTGGGCCGATGAACTCCTTGAATTCGTCGGGCGAAATCTCTCCGAGACCTTTGAATCGTGTGATTTGCGGGTCGGGACCGAGCTCCTTGATTGCATTGATGCGCTCTTCTTCTGAATAGCAGTAGCGTGTGGTGTATTCAGTGCGCTGGTTGCCGTCGCGCTTCTTCAGTATGGCAGCCCCCGCCGCCTTGTCATCGGTTTTGGCTGTTTTGGCCTTGGGAGCGCCCTTCTTGTTGTTGCGTACTCTGAATAGAGGAGTCTGCAGAATGTAGACATGTCCCTTCTTTATGAGGTCGGGGAAGAACTGCAGGAAGAAGGTGAGCATCAGCAGCCTGATGTGCATGCCGTCTACATCGGCATCGGTAGCTATGATGACCTTGTTGTATCTCAAGCCGTCAAGTCCGTCCTCAATGTTGAGCGCCGCTTGCAGCAGGTTGAACTCTTCGTTTTTGTATACCAGCTCTTTGGTCTCGCCGAAACTGTTATAGGGCTTTCCGCGCAGGCTGAACACGGCTTGGGTCTGTGCATCGCGACACTTCGTGATGGAACCACTTGCCGAGAGTCCCTCTGTGATGAATATGGCTGTGTCAAGCCGTGGGTCGTCCTCCGTGTTGGCCACGCCCTTCTTACTCTTGGGCAGAGGGTCGTTGAGGTGGAGTATGCAGTCGCGCAGTTTGGGGTTGTTGATGTTGATTTTCTTGGCTCGTTCCTTGGCTGCTTTCGACACGATGCCTGCCATGGCCTTGCGGTCGCGCTCCGAGTCTTGAATCTTCTTCTGAATGTCTTCTGCCACATCGGGGTGCATGTGCAGGTAGTTGTCGACATTCTTCTTGATGAAATCACCTACAAATTTGTTGACGCTCACTCCCGACAGTGGGAATGGATTGCCCTTGCTGTCCTTTTCGGGAGCCATGGCAAGCGATCCGAGCTTGATTTTGGTCTGGCTCTCAAACGTGGGTTCTATCACCCTGATGGCTATGGCTGCTACGAGTCCGTTGCGTATGTCGGAGGGGTCATAGTTTTTGCCGAAGTGCTCCTTGATGGTGCGTGCAATGTGCTCCTTGAATGCGCTTTGGTGTGTACCTCCTTGAGTGGTGTGTTGACCGTTGACGTAAGAATAGTATTCCTCGCCGTTCTGATTGGCGTGGGTAAAGGCTATGTCGATGCCCTCGCCCCTGAGGTGAACGATATTGTAGAGCGGTGTGGCTGTCATGTTGTCGTTGAGGAGATCCTCAAGACCGTTGCGGCTCACGATGCGGCGGTTGTTGTAGAAGATGGCCAGACCTGTGTTGAGATATGTGTAGTTGCGCAACATGAACTCCACGTATTCGGGTCTGAACTTGAAGTTTTTGAACTGCTGTGGGTCTGGCTCAAAATAGATATATGTTCCGTCTTCCTCCTCCGTGTCGCCAGTCACATCGTTGATGAGTTTTCCGTATTGGAATGTAGCTTCGTGGTATTTGCCGTCGCGATGGCTCCTTGCCACAAAGAGCTGGCTGAGTGCGTTGACCGCCTTGAGACCCACACCGTTCAGACCCACGCTGGCCGTGAAGACCGAGGTGTCATATTTGGCTCCAGTGTTGAGCTGACTTACGGCGGGAATGAGGCCTCCGAGCGGAATGCCTCGACCGAAGTCCCTCACCATGGCGCTGTGGTTTTCCTCAATCTCTATGTCTATGCGTTTGCCGTAGCCCTCGTTGAACTCGTCGATACTGTTGTCGATGGTTTCCTTGAGGAGCACGTAGATACCGTCTTCGCGGTTGGAGCCGTCGCCCAAGCGTCCGATGTACATACCCGGACGCCGCCTGATATGCTCTACACCCTCAAGGTGCACGATGGTCTCGTCGCCGTAATTGTTGTTTTTTGTTTCTGCCATGTCAGTGTTGTGAGCCTTGGTTAATCGGTGAGGGGTTTGGTGTAGCAGCGGCGGCGCTTGTGGACTTTGCCCTCGAGGTATTGCCACTGCGACTGCACCTTCTCGTTGGTTTCGAGTTCGAGGTTGGTCTCTCCCCACTCAAACCCTTTGGCTATGTAGACGGGAATCAAGTCGGCAAAGAGCAGGGCGTTGACCCCCTTGCCTTGATATTCGGGCTTGATAGCCACGAGCAGGAGGTCCAAACCGGGATTCTTGAAGAACAAAGCCTTGAGCAGGTGCCACCAGCCAAACGGCCACAACTTGCCCTTGGCCTTCTGGAGAGCCGTCGACAGCGAAGGCATTGATATGCCCACACCGATGAGCTTGTTGTCGCTGTTCTCTACCAGTGTCACCATCTTCAGGTCGACTATGGGCATATATTCGCTGATGTAGCGGTTTATTTGCCCCTCCGACATCTCGCAGAATCCTGGCAGAGGCTTGTAGGCCTCATTGATGAGTCTGAAGATGTCGTGGCCAATGCCGGTGCGCTTTATTTCGCGAATGTTTTTGAGTTTGCGAGTGTGCAGGTTGTAGCGCCGTTTCACAATCTGGGCAATCTTGTCGTATTGCTTGGGCAGCTTCTCGGGCACCGTCAGTTTCATCTCTATCCAGTCCATGGCTTTGGTGAAGCCCAATTGCTCTAGGTGGTTAGAGTAGTAAGGGTAGTTGTAGGAAGTGGCCATGGTGCTCAGTTGGTCGAAGCCCTCGATGAGTGTGCCCTCAGCATCGAAGTCGGTAAATCCCAGCGGTCCCTCGATGTCAGTCATTCCCTTGTTGAGTCCCCACTGCTCCACTGTCTTCAGCAGCGACCGGCTCACGTCGGGGTCGTCGATGAAGTCTATCCAGCCAAACCTGACTGCCTTCTTGTTGCCTACAGCGTTGGCTTTGTGGTTGATGATAGCAGCCACTCTGCCAACAATCTTGTCGTCTTGGTATGCCAGGAAATATTCGGCTTCGCAGAACTCAAATGCAGGGTTTTGCTCCTTGCTGAAAGTCTTCATAATGTCGGAGTATAAGTCCGGCACCGAGTATGGGTTGTCTTTGTATAGCTTGTAGTTGAACCTTGCGAATTTTTTAAGGTCACCTTTCGTGGTGACTTTCCGTATAGTAGTCATCATAAAGCAGTAATCTCGTTTAAGTTACAAAGATACGGCTTTTTTCGTGGCTACGGCGCAACAATGCGACTAAATTTGTTGACATCTCGTCAGCGTTTCCGCCGAAACGGTTGTCAATTTTCGCCGAAGCAGTTGTCGGTTTCGCCCGAAACGCAACTCCGTTTCGCCCGAAACTCCATCGTTGGCTCAGTCGGATTTGCCGCAGTGTGAGGTCTTGCGGCAGCGTGATGAAGCGTCGCAAAACTGTCTTGCTCGCTCCCGTTTGTGTATCGCAATGCGCTATAAAAGCGGATAAAAAGGGCAAAAGATTTGAAAGGTCGGGATTAATTAGTATCTTTGCAAGAACAAGTGGACTTACGCACATGGATTACAGAAGCAAGGGCTATGAGATAATGGCTCCCGCGGGGTCGTGGGAATCGCTGGCTGCCGCCGTCAAAGCGGGGGCTGACTCTGTGTATTTCGGCATAGAAAGCCTCAATATGAGGGCGCACTCTGCTGCGCGGTTCACAATCGACGACCTTGGCGAGATAGTGAGGCGGTGCGGAGAGGCTGGAGTCAAGTCTTATCTTACAGTCAACACCATTGTCTACGGCGAAGACCTGCCCTTGATGCGCTCTATTTGCGACGCAGCCAAGCGCAATGGTGTATCTGCCGTCATTGCCAGCGATGTGGCGGTGTTGCAGTATTGCTATTCCATAGGTCAAGAAATACACCTCTCAACCCAGCTCAACATCAGCAACATTGAGGCTCTGAAGTTCTACTCCCAGTTTGCCGACGTGGCAGTGCTGGCGCGTGAGCTCAACATGGACCAAGTGACTGATATTGCCCGCCAAATTGGCGAGCAAAATATAGTGGGACCCAGTGGACGCCAGGTGCGCATAGAGATGTTCTGTCACGGAGCTCTCTGCATGGCCGTTAGCGGCAAGTGCTATCTCAGTCTCAATAATTTGGGTTACAGCGCCAATAGAGGGGCTTGTCTGCAAGTGTGTCGGCGCAGCTACACGGTGCGCGACCGCGAGACTGGTGTAGAGCTTGATGTCGACAACAAGTATATCATGTCGCCCAAAGACCTCAAGACCATCCGCTTTCTCGACCGCATGGTCAAGGCTGGAGTCAAGGTGTTCAAGATTGAAGGGCGGGCTCGCGGTCCCGAATACGTCTACACCACAGTGCAGTGCTACAAGCAGGCCCTTGAGGCAGCCTTGGAGCAAACCACCACAGAGGAAATGAAAGACCAGTGGGACGAACGGCTCAAGACTGTCTTCAACCGTGGCTTTTGGGATGGCTACTATCTCGGCCAGCGACTGGGCGAGTGGAACAAAAACTATGGCTCGTCGGCCACCGAGAAGAAAGTCTATGTGGGCAAGGGCGTCAAGTATTTTTCTAAAATCGGAGTGGCAGAATTCTTGCTCGAGGCCAACACCATTGACAAGGGTGACAAACTGCTCATCACCGGTCCTACCACTGGGGCGGTGTTCCTCAATGCAGATGAGATACGCTATGACTTGCAACCGGTGGACCATGCCCAAAAAGGGTGGCACGTCTCCATAGCAGTGCCCGAAAAGGTGCGCCCGTCCGACAAACTCTTCAAAATAGTGCCGACTGACAAGTAGACAACCGCCCCACGCCTTATGCTCAACGTACGACTGACACCATACCGCCCACAGCTGGGCACCATCTTTGACCGCCAGACCAAGGGTCACTCCCTCGTCTCGCTCGACGGTCGCTACCGCTTCTGGATAGGCGACATCGACAACATGCCCGACCCCGACTTCTGGGTGGTGCAGGGCAAGGGTGTGCGATGCGGCGAAACGTGCAGGGTGGCACCTCAGAACACCATATTGCTGACCACCGAGCCGCGCTCAGTGCTCTACTATCCGCAGCGCTACACCGACCAGTTTGGACTGGTGTGTACGTGCCAGGAGCAGACACGCCACCCCAACGTACACTTCGGACCCGCTGTGTTGCCATGGTTCATCGGCTACACCGAGGACATGGAGGGCAATATCACCTCGTGCACACTCGACTACGACCAGCTCAAGGCGGCACCGGCACCTCAGAAGACAAAACTGCTCTCGGTCATTACCAGCGCCAAGGCGTTCACACAGGGACACATCGACCGCATACACTTTGTGCGCAAGCTCAAGGAACACTACGGCGACAACATCGACATCTACGGACGGGGCTTCAACAGCTTCGGCGACAAGTGGGACGTACTGTCGCAATACAAGTACCACGTGGTGATTGAGAACTCCTCGCAGCGCTACTACTGGACCGAGAAGCTCTCCGACTGCATGCTGGCGGAGACTTTCCCCTTCTACTACGGCTGCACCAACCTGGCGGACTACGTGCCGCACCAGTCGTTTGAGCCAGTGGATATTCACAACCCCGAAGAGGCAATACGCACCATCGACGCGCAGATAGCCCAGCACCGCTACGAACAGTCGCGCGGCGCACTGGCCCAGGCCAAAGGGCTGATGCTCGACAAATACAATATGTTTGAGTATATCGCATCGCTGTGCGACAAGCTCGACCCCACGCTGCCCAAGAGCGACGTGACCATAATGCCCTGCAAGTCTGGCCAAGATCTGCGCAACCTGTGGCGTTACTCGGTCGGCAGAAAGTGGTATGAACTGAAATACAAATTGCAGAGATGAGAAACTACGAAGTCAACAGACCCTACAGCCAGTCGCAGGCTCTCTTGCAATTCATAGCTGGACTTCCGTCGTCGTTCGACGAGGGCGGCACGCCGTTGTGGAACGGCCGCAATAAGATCAAGACGTTCTCTTTGGCAGGCCAAGACGGCGACCAGGGGGTGCTCGACGTGGTGGCGAAGAGCTTCAAGCGCCCGTCGGCAATCCAGAAGGCTGTCTACGCCCTGCGCACCCACAAGGCCAAGAGGGCATATCTCAACGGCCTTGAGCTGACAAGGCTTGGGGTGGCGACACCCGAGCCGGTGGCCTACGTGGAACTGAGACAGGGACCGTGGCTCACAGCCGCTTACTACATCTCGCGCCCCACAAACCTGCAGAGCATAGAGGGCGAAACGGACCGCCCCAACTGGAACCGCCAGCTTGCCGCCGACTTTGGCCGCTACGTGGCGCAGCTCCACGCCAAGGGCATCCTGCACCACGACCTCAACGACACCAACGTACTATTCAAACTTAACGATGCCGGCAACTACGACTTTGAGGTGATAGACATCAACCGCATGTCGTTCTACCCCGACGCCGACCACATACCCGAGGGCGAACTCTTGGAAAACCTCACTCGGTTTACGGGAAACATGGAGCTCTTTGAATACGTGGTGCGCATCTACGCAGGGGCACGCCGGCTGGCAGACACCGAAGCCTTCGTGGCAAGGGCGCTGATCCGCAAGCAGCGCCACGACCTCCGCTGGCGCAGGCGCAAGGCTTTCTGCCGACTATTCAAACCCAAAAAGAAATAAAAGCAAAACAAAATAACAATATGAATTACCTAGACAGAAACGAGTTTAATTTTGAACCGTCACAAAAGGTGGTTGACGCAATCAAGACTTTCGACCCCAAGGAATTATGTTTTTATACCCGCATCTACGATGAGGGCAAAAAGAGTGTTGTGTCCGTAAAACTGTCAGAAATCTACGGAGTTCCCGAACCGCAGGTACTCTTGGCCTATGGAGGCGAGGAAATCCTCAAGACAGCAGTTCATTATTTCCTCATGACCGGCGGCAACAACACTATTATGATTCCGCAGTTCTCGTGGTGGTACTACAACCGCGTGGCTGGCGAGTGTGGCGGCAAAGCAGAGATGTATCCTCTCTACGAAACCGACGATACCTTTACCTATAACGTTGACGAAGTCATCGAATACACCAATCGCGTGCGTCCTCGCATGCTGCTGCTCGCCTCGCCCAACAACCCTACGGGCAATAGCCTGACCAGTGAGGAGATTGGCCGCATCATGGAGAATATCCCCAGCGAGACCATCGTGCTCATCGACGAAGCCTACGCTTCGTTTATGTGCATGGACACCGGCTACATTGCTCCGCTAATCAACAAGTACTCAAACCTCATCATCAGCCGCACCCTCTCCAAGTTCTACGGACTGCCCGGCTTGCGCATGGGCTTCGGTTTCATTGGCAAGGGCCACGACGACTTTATGAACTACGCCAACAAATACCTAGGCTACAACCGCTTTAGCGAGCGCGTGGCTCTCGCCGCCCTCGATAGCGACGAGCACTATCGCAAGGTGGCTGACCAGATGGAGTGGGGACGCCAGCTCTACAAGAAAGAACTCGGCGACCTGCCAGGCTTCAAAGTCTACAAGTCGGTGGCCAACTTCATTCTCATCAAATATCCTGCCGCAATAAAGGAAAATCTTCAGAAAGCCATGGCTGCCGAAGACTACAAGATAAAGTTTATGGGTGACCCCGGACTGGAAGACTGCCTGCGCATAACTCTAGGCCGCCCCGAACAGACACAAGTGGTGTGTGACACCATCAAGCGTGTGGCGCTGGAAAACACAAAATAACCAACGGATGAAAGCACTCATTCTCGCAGCGGGCATGGCTTCGCGCCTGCGCCCACTGACAACCAACACGCCCAAATGTCTGTTGAAAATTGGGGAGCGCTGCCTGTTGCAGCGTTCTATTGACGCACTTGTCGACGGCGGCATCAACGAACTTGTCATAGTGACGGGCTTTCTTCACGAAAAAATTGAGAACTTTGTGACGGAGCACTACCCTAAGCTAAACGTCAAGTTTATCCATAATGAAGTGTATGCCTCCACCAATAATATCTACTCTCTTTGGCTGGCGCGCCCAGAGGTTGAAGGTCGCGACGTGCTGCTGCTTGACAGCGACTTGCTCTATGATCCCGAGATTATCAAGCGTGTCGTAGCGGAGCAGACACCCAATGTCCTTACGCTGATTAAGCACCCGCTGGGCGAGGAGGAAATCAAGGTCGTTGTTGACGACCAGGGAGCTATCGTTGAGCTCAACAAGACTTGCAATCCGGCTGATGCCATTGGCGAGAGTCTCGGCATAGAGCGCATGGGAGTGGACTACACTTCCGCCCTCTACAAGGAGCTAGACGGCATGATGAACCAAGAGCATCTGGAGAATGTCTTCTATGAGGTGGCTTTCGAGCGGTTGGCAAAACAGGGGCATCATTTCCGTGTGCTCGATGTTACCGACCTTTTCTCTTGCGAGCTCGATACGGTGGAGGACTTTGAGAATGCTGTCAGCAAAGTGCCCGCCAAACTGTTGTAAATAAACATTGCGACGTTGTAAATAAACATTGCGACTATGAAAATATGCTTGTTCTGCGAAAACAAGTATGCAGTGAGCATACTTGAACCGATTCAGGCGGCGGCAGACGAAGAGGGTGGCCACGATGTGCTGTGGTATGTCCAAGCCAAGCGCATTCCCGAGTTTCCGCTTGCTGGCAAGGTGCGCTACACCAATGATATACATGACATAGAGGATTTTCATCCAGAAGCAGTCTTCGTGCCGGGCAACATTGTGCCCTACTATCTTTCGGGAGTCAAAATCCAGGTGTTTCACGGCTATGCTGCAGAGAAGAAAGATCACTGGGTGATACGCCGCTACTTTGACACTTATTTCACTCAGGGGCCGTTCTTCACCCAAGGCTTTGAGCGGTTGGCCAAGAAATATGGTGATTTTGAAGTTCTTGAAACGGGATGGCCGCGCCAGGACTGGATATTCAACAACCTGCATACGTTTGATGCCGAACGCCAAGATTATCTGAAGCGCCATGGCAAGAGCCGCATAGTGCTTTATGCTCCCACCTTCTCTCCCTCGCTGACCTCGCTGCCGTATATGAAGGAGGCTCTGCGCGATTTTGTGCAAAACGAAGATGTCGTCTTGCTCATGAAGTTCCACCCCCTCACGGCGCAGGAGCACATTGATACCTACAAGCAGTTGGCGCAGGAGGAGGAAAACATTGTCTGGATAGACGACTTCAATGTGACCAAATATATGCTCATGAGCGACTTGATGATAAGCGACACGTCGTCTACTATCTATGAGGAATTGTTGCTCGACAAACCGGTGATAACACTGCGCGCCGCCACTAAACCGAAGGACTTGCATTGGCGCAATATGCAGCAGCCTGAGGAATTGCGCACTGCCTACCATGAGGTGACGGACAATGGCGGTAAATACACCGAGATGCGCAAATGGATTATCGATAACTACGACCCCTATCTTGACGGCAAGGTGGGCAAGCGCATGCTTGATGGCGCACGCGATTTCATAGCTCGCCATGGTGTGCCCGAGAAGCGTCACCTTAATCTATGGCGCAAATATACCAGTATCAAGACCTTTGGCTGGCCAAAGAAGAAAAGGTAACCACACAAAGGACCGCCAGTAACCACACGAACCAACCAGGAACAAAAAAGCCCAAATCGGAAGCTATCCACCGATTTGGGCTTTTTTGTTTCTGAGTGTCAAGGGCTCACTCCAGAATGGTGATCGGGTTTTCCTCGGGGTGGTCGACATATTTGTCCACGCCGTTGGTGCAGCGTGCTACGCCCCGACTTTCACATTCCTTGCAGTAGGCTCGGTTTTTGTCCTCGTTGTACATGTATTTGTCTTCGTGCCAAAGGTGATAGAGAATGCCGGAGAACTTGAGGCTCATCTTCTTGAGTCCCAATACGTTGAGACGAAATCCGAAATCGCCGTCTTCGCCGCCCCAGCCCTCGTAGAATTCATCGTAGCCGTTGACGCGCAGGAAGTCTTCCTTGAAGAACGACATGTTGCACCCCAGCGCAAAGTTGCGGTGCTTCTTGTAGCGCGGAGCCATCAGGCGTGCCAACCATGTAATGTGAATGGAGTTTTCGGGTTTGCTCTCGATTCCTCTGCTCCAGAAATGAATGCGTCTTGACTTGCCGCTCTTGCAGATGGCGTCGGTCAGTTTCTTGCCGAGATTGGTGCGTCCTCCTTTTTGGTAGCAACCTTTGCGGGCGGCACCTGCGTGGTCAGCCACAAACAGTGGGTGCAGAAACACGTCGCCGTCAATCTCAATGATGTAGTCTCCCGAGGCTTTGGCGATAGATTTGTTTCTCATCATGGCTAGTCTGAACCCTTTGTCTTCGTGCCACACGTGTACAATTGGCACCTTCGACACTGCCCGTATTTCTTTGATGAGGTCAATGGTCTCTTGCTTTGAGCCGTCGTCGCCTATGACAATTTCGTCGGGCAGGCGCTTTTGTCTTAAGGCGCTGTCCAGACAGACGCGCAGTGCGTCAGGTCTGTTGTAGGTGGAGATTACTAACGATACTTTCATTTCTTAGGTTGTAATGATCTTGCTGTGTAGGAGTTCTCTGTGTCGAAACAAAAAGAAGAGTGCTGTGCAAGACCTTGTATGGGGGTCATGTAGTCTTGTCCATACTGCAGTGCCAGCAGGTGGTGGGCGTTCTGTGGAATGGGCATTTTGATGTATTCAAAATCAGCCATCTGCGGTTCGCCATAGTCGGCGCGCGATGCTATCATGCTGCTGTGTTTGAAGGAAATTTCGCAAACGCAGCCGTCTTGTCTCGCTGGCACGCTGCGCAAGAAGTTTTCGTAGCGTTCATATTGCACCTTGTCGCTAAAAGCCTTGGTGTGATTGCGCAGATAATGGTAGACCTTGTCGGGCATGTGGCTCAAGAGCTTCAGTAGTAGTCTGAGCTTCTGTCGCGCCATGCCTTCCTTCTTATAATAATGTCCGAAACCGCGTGCAGTGTCAGGCACGTTGTCGGCAGGAAATATGTCTATGAAAATACCTTGGTTATACTTGAATGGGCACCCGTTTTTAGAGTTAGGCCAACATGCCGTGAGGCTGTGGCGCAACTGTGCATAGCGATGAGAGTAGTGTGTGTCGGTGTAGATGTTTTGCAGGAAGTAGGGGTGTTTGAATTCGTCCTTGAGCTGCATGAGTTTATCGTAGTCCTCGCGCATCATCACCATATCGATGTCGTCGTCCCAGGGTATGTAGCCCTTGTGGCGGATGGCACCAAGCAGCGTGCCGCCGTCGGCATAGATGCGCAGGTTGTGGCGCTTGCACACGTCCAGCAGTTGGCTGACCATATCTAACTGTACCGCCCACACGGCTTTCATGTCGGCAGAAATCGTCTGATTGCCTCTAGTCTCTGCTTGGAGAAATTCGGCGGGAGGGGTTAGAGTAATGTTTTTGGGGACCATAGGGTTGTCGTTGCTATGATGACTGCTTGTCGGCGCGCTTGCGTTGTGTGTGGTCAAGAATAATCTTGCGCATGCGCATGCTCTTGGGCGTTACCTCCACGTATTCGTCTTCCTTGATATACTCCAGAGCTTCCTCAAGGCTGAACTCGGTGGCGGGAATGATGTGTGCCTTCTCGTCGGTACCACTGGCGCGCACGTTGGTCAGCTGCTTGGCTTTGGTCACGTTGACCACCAAGTCAATTTCGTGGACGTGTTCGCCCACCACCTGACCAGTGTAGACCTCGTCTTGGGGGTGAATGAAGAATTTGCCGCGGTCTTGCAGCTTGTCTAGCGCATAGGCGAACGCTGTGCCGCCTTCCATGGCTACGAGAGAGCCGTTGACCCTGCGGGTGATGTCGCCCTTATAGGGCTGGTATTCCTTGTAGCGGTGTGCCATGATGGCTTCGCCCTGCGAGGCGGTCAGCACGTTGGTACGCAGACCGATGATGCCTCTCGACGGAATGTCGAATACTATGTTGACGCGCTCGCCTTGGCTCTCCATAGAGGTCATTTCGCCCTTGCGGCGCGTAATCATGTCAATCATTTTGCTGGAGAACTCTTCGGGCACGTTGATAGTGAGTTCCTCAATCGGTTCGCACTTCACTCCGTCGATTTCCTTGTAGATAACCTGTGGTTGTCCCACCTGCAACTCATAGCCCTCGCGGCGCATCGTCTCGATGAGCACTGAGAGGTGCAGCACTCCGCGTCCCGAAACTATCCAGCTGTCAAACGTGTCGGTGTTCTCCACCTTGAGGGCGAGGTTCTTTTGCAGCTCCTTGCGCAGGCGCTCGTCAATCTGGCGACTGGTGCAGTATTTTCCCTCCTTGCCGAAGAATGGCGAGTTGTTGATAGTGAAGAGCATGCTCATGGTAGGCTCGTCAATCTTGATGGGTGGCAGTGGGTCTGGGTTTTCGAAGTCGCAGATTGTGTCGCCAATCTCGAAGTTCTCCAAGCCTATGATGGAGCAGATGTCTCCGCAGCTCACCTCCGCAGTCTTGTGGTGACCCATGCCCTCAAAGGTGTGGAGCTCCTTGATGCGAGTCTTCTCCATGCTGCCGTCGCGATGTGCCACGGTGATGTTCATGCCTTCTTTGAGCGTGCCGCGGTTCACTCTGCCCACTGCAATGCGTCCCGTGTAGTTAGAGTAGTCAAGCGACGTGATGAGCATTTGTGGAGTTCCTTCGCGCTTTTCAGGTGCCGGTATTACTTCTACAATCTTGTCGAGCAAATAAGTTATGTTGCTGGTCGGAGTGTTGTAGTCAGGGCCCATCCAGCCGTTTTTGGCAGAACCATAAACCACAGGGAAATCAAGTTGGTCCTCAGAAGCCCCGAGGCTAAACATGAGGTCAAACACCATTTCGTAGACTTCCTCCGGGCGGCAGTTGGGCTTGTCGACCTTGTTGACCACCACGATAGGTTTGAGTCCTATCTGGAGGGCCTTCTCCAAGACGAAGCGTGTCTGAGGCATCGGTCCCTCAAAGGCATCTACCAGCAAGATGCAACCGTCTGCCATGTTGAGCACACGCTCCACCTCGCCGCCGAAGTCTGAGTGTCCCGGGGTGTCAATGATATTGATTTTGGTGTCGTTGTAGTTGATGCTTACGTTTTTCGACAGAATGGTTATGCCTCGCTCGCGCTCAAGGTCGTTGTTGTCAAGCATCAGGTCGCCAGTTTGCTGGTTGTCCCTGAACAGGTGTCCCGCCAGTAGCATCTTGTCTACTAGTGTTGTCTTGCCGTGGTCCACGTGCGCAATGATTGCGATGTTGCGAATTTCAGTCATAACAGTCTGTGTTTCTTTTGTATTGGGGTGCAAAGTTAATCATTATTGTGCAATTAAGCCTTTGCTGTTCTATGATAAAACGCAGGCTGGAGTAAAAACAGCGACATTGAGACCATAAGACGCCATCGCTCAAAACAAAACCCGCCGTTTTGCAGAGTCGACATGCCACACGCCGAGAGTCTTGCAGCCTCCAAAACTATTGGCCGAATTCAAATTTCAGGGCCTTCTCGATGTTGCGTTTCTGCGGAAACTGAATTGCGTTTCGGCGGAAATTGTTGAGCGTTTCGCCCGAAGTTGATATCCGTTTCCGCCGAAATTCCAAATTTCTCCCAATGTTTTCGCCCGCAGTGTGGGCTTGAGCAATCTGCCAAATCGGTCTTGATAAAATTCTCTGGCAGACCGTAAACAAAAAAATCGCATTCTCCGCAGGTGCAGAGAGTGCGATTTTGCTGAACGTTGATAGTCCGTCGTCTTACTTGCGCAAGCCGAGTTTCTTAACGATGGCACGGTAGCGTGTGATGTCCTTTGCCTTCAGATACTTCAGAAGGGCGCGGCGCTTGCCTACCAATTTTGTTAAGGCCCTTTCAGTGCTATGATCTTTACGGTTGGCCTTCATGTGTTCCGTCAAGTGGGATATACGGTAAGAAAACAATGCCACCTGAGCTTCTGGTGAGCCAGTGTCAGTGTTAGACGCGCCGTACTGTCCAAAGATCTCCTTTTTCTTTTCAGAATCTAAATACATAGTGCTTTAGTGTATATAAT
>CAVCAW010000022.1:0-14106 GCA_963600315.1 Bacteroidaceae bacterium
AAGAGAACCTTGGGGGCTAATGCCTCAGGACAAAACTTTTCAACAGACAAGAAAACCATAACAACACCAACAACACAATGAATAAATTTCTTAACCTCTGCACGATGGCGCTACTTGCCATCGTGACACTCCTCGCCTCATGTTCCGACGATGACAACTCTACACCCACACCGCAGCCAGGAACGGCAAAGGTGGGCGACGGCACCTACACCATCATGTTCTATGGATGCAGCGACAGTGATCTTGACGAAGCTTTGAGGCTGAATCTCCAGCAGGTTATTAGCAACGGCAAGAAAGACCGCGTGAACTTCCGTGCACTCGTGAAATTCTCGCCTGAATTGCAGGCACAAACACCCGCAGGCATGTTAGACGGCACAAGACTCATTACCTATGCTGATACTGCCAACACCGACCAATTTGGCATAAAGGTGCACGAAAACAGTTACCGCCTTGACAACCCGCAGAACCTCGCCGACTTCATCAACGAGACCAAGCAACTAATGCCTGCCGACAACTACATACTAGTGTTGTGGGACCACGGCGACCAATTCGGCTTTGGCGACGACCCCGTGGAGGACAGCTATGATGAGACTACGAAGATGCGCGGCATGCTCATTGACGACCACACAGACAACACCCTCTCCACCTATGAACTGGAGGAAGCACTGCGACTGTCGGGCACAAAGATGAAGCTTATATACTTCGACGTATGTCTAATGGGAATGGTGGAGACCTACACGCAGATAAAAGACTATGCCGACTATGGCATGGGAGCCGTCAACCCAACTCCAGACTTGGGAGGCAACTACGTGAAGTTCATCAATAGCCTGCAAGAAAACGACACCTTCGAAAATGCTATGAAGCAGTATGTGCCAGGAACCGTCAGCGTATGGAAAACCAACAACAATAGCAGTATCGACCTCTCATGCTTCGACCTCTCTTACATCGACCAGCTCAATGCCGTAATAAAAAATGCTACCGATGAAATTACCAGCGAGATTGACAAGATGAAGGAGAGGGGCATTTTCGACAAACAGCCATACACCCTACTGTGTAACGACGAAAGCGACCCCAACGACCAAACGGCATACAATGCATTGACCCTACTTAGACTTACACACTTTTATGACAGCAATAAAGAAACCACTGAATACAGCACCATAGGAGCTGTGATGCCAATAATGGTCTATGGCACTGCGCAGGTAAGTACAGACTTGTCGACTACCTTTGGCAGACTCATCAAGTATTTCGACAACATGTCGCTCTACAGTGACCAGATTGACAACATACTCAAGAAGATGACCGTTGCGTCCAGTTTCTACGGCATGCCGTGGTACGTGGAGAAGATGACGATGGGCATCACATGGCCTACTATCGAATACACACAAAACCTTGGTTGGCTAAAATGGCCTGAATACGACGAAAACCTGAAGAGGTCTGCATTCAACAAGGCTACGGGATGGATGAACTTCGTAGAAGGACCCGTCTCAAATATTAGGATGCTTAACATCAATTCACTCTTTGAGGAGGAAACCTACTATATCTACTTCGTTGATGCTCTCGTTAACGAACGAGGCTCCTACCACTGGAACATAACATTGGAGCCTAATGCCGACTGCAGCGAAGAGGAAAAGACTAAAGTTGCCGAGTTGCAAGACGATATAAACAATAAAATGCAACAGACTACATGTTATGCCTTCCATGCCTCGCAGGGCTTGCTCAAAGACATTGAACGCTACATTAAATCGAAAGACACATTATTGTCGGGCGTGGATAATGTAAAGATTACCGTAACCCTGACAGACGAGGCCTACACGATATTTGACGACGACCTGCCTACATCGTTCTCTTCCAACGTATCACTATTGCAATAAAATTTCTGACGTTTTTTGCCTGCCCAACTAGGGTGGGCGGGAAACATCAGCAAGTAATGACTAACAGCGTAGAGCCGGCGGCAGCCTAAATAGACTAATGTCTATTATTGTTGAAAAAAGCGTATAACGAAGAATACGAATTTTTGCTGTCCGGTAAAAAACTCAGCAGAACACAAAACACAAGCCCGAAGCCCTTTATAATAGAGATTCGGGCTTTCTTTTTTGAAAAGCAAGCCCCCCTTAATCGAAAAGAGTTGGTTCGGGTGGGGATTTTAGCAAGACTTCAGCAAGGAGGTCATTCCACGTTTCGTAGGTTTACTCCCCTGCCTTTAGGTTTCTGCATAACTCCTGAGCGAGCGGCTGTCCAGTAAAATGCATGTCTTTGTTCATGGTTGCTCTTTTTTCGTTAACAACAAAAGTGACCAAAAGGGCTGATACCTCGTGAGAAGTGTCAGCCCTTATTTATATCGCTCATATTTTACCGGACAGCAATATTTCGGGAATAAGCTACAATGATATCCGAAGAGGACAGGGCTTTATAGTTTGAGCTCGCGCCTTATGTCCTCTTGCACTCGGCGGTAGAGTTCGCAGCGTTTGTAGTCGGTATGTTTGCGGAGCATCTCAGAAGGCGACGACGTGGAGTTGCGGTAGCCCGTCAGTTCATTCTGCAGCTGCACGGAGTGTACGGCTAGAGAGTTAATTTCCTTCTCGCGGCGCTTGCGCAATATGGTACACACGTGCTCCACCAGCGGCTCCACCACCTTCTCCATCAGGTCGTGACCGCGCATATAGAGGTAGCACGTTGCAGGCGTGAGCCCCAGCCTTTTGAGGCTTTCCACAAAAGGTTTATAGGTCTGGCGCCCTTCGGGAAACCTGGTGTGCAGCTTGGCTATAGCGCTGTTCACCTTAGCCCTCAGCAGGTTGATCACTGGGCGCGGATTGGCCAGATTGACTCCACGCAACGAGATCGTGTCGGCAAAGTCTGCCATAGAGAACTCGCGATAGCGACCGTAGCGATATGCCCACACATTCCATGTGAACAAGGGCCACACTGTTTCAGAGAACTCCGACAGGTAGGTCTCGAAGTCAAAGACCGAATGGTCATCGTTTTGAGTCGACATGACACACACTCCATGAAGCGAAGGGGCATAGCACTGAAAGTTCTCTATGGCATAGGCATAGGTGTGAAACACATAGCTGTTAGCTTTCATCACTGCAGATGTGCTCCCATGACCATCGAGCAGATAGTCGTAGTCAGCGTCTACGCAGGCAATGAGGTTAGGCCCCAGCCCCTGGTTGAGGGCATTGAGCAGTGCGCTCTTCTTGCCTTTCGACAGCGAGTTCTGCGACGGCAACATCACCTCGAAGTAAGTATCGGCAGTCTCGAGGTCAGACAGCAGGGCTCGCCAGAAGAAGATGTCGGCGTAGCTCTCTACGTAGACGACCACTTTGCGCCGATGGCTGCTGCCGCGTAGTTTCTGCGCTGCCTGCAAGTATCCGCTCGTTACATATCTATTGAGTTTGCCGCTCATGTGGTCATGATTTGCCGTCACCCTTGGGTTGAGCTGGGCGTTTGTCCTTCAATATCGTTTATCTCGGTCACTGAGTCGAGCCAGCCGTCCATTATCATGGCAGGCGAATGGGTGGTGAGTATTATTTGCACATTAGGGTTCAGTCCGCGTATGATGCGCACCAAGCGCTGCTGCCACTCCACGTGGAGGCTCACCTCAGGTTCGTCCATCAGCAGCACGCAGTGTTGCTCGTTCTGAAGCAGCACGGTGAGCAGTATTATCAGCACCTGCTTCTCGCCAGCCGACAGGCAGTAGGGCGACAACTCCTCGCCATACTGCACGAAGCGCAATTCATTGCACTGGCGGTCGATGGTCTTGAACGTCTCGCCAAACAAGTCGTCGATGATGTCCTGAAATGCCGTCTTGGGTTTGCTCACCTTCATAGCTTCGTGCTGGGCATCAGAGCCTCCCTCCGACAAGATGCGTATCATGCGATTGCCAATGTCTACCTGGTAGTCCAAGTAGCGGCGCTGCAGTTCGTAGAGTCGCCAGTCGAGTTCGGAGCGTATCAGCCCATCGGTCATCTTGGCAGCTATCGAGGCTGGAATCATCGTGTTGTCAAAACTGCGCACCACGTCGAACTTCACTTGGGTGGCATCCTCCGGCGAGAGAGTCAGTCTCACAGAGCCGTTGTCTTCTTCCTCATAGGGCTTCTGCATCCTGCGCAGAGCGTCGGTCACCCTGTTGATGATGGTCGACTTGCCCATACCGTTCACCCCGCTGAGAATGTTCACCTCGGGGTTGAGCTTCCAGCAGATGGGCTTGCGCCCTTTCCACAGCTGGTCGATGTCAATCTGCTTGATATAATCCGCCGTCATAATATGTTCGGGTCTTTTGTTTCCTAAGGCAAAAATAATAAAAGAATCTCTTAACCGAACAGAAAACGAGTCTGAAAAGTTTATTCCAATCCTATAGCAATCATCGACAATCTCGCAAACCTTTAAGAACACATCATTGCTGCGACGGCAGACCTCGACTTAAAGGCAAAACAATTGTGGAGAGGAGCTATCGTTGGCGGGACTGACATTCATCATGGCATGCCCCTTGAGATTGTTGAGCCGGCTGTCGCATTTCCGCGGAAATTGACACCAATTTCCCTCGAGATTAAGTAGCGTTTCGGCGGAAATTCAATTTAATTTCCGCCGAAATGCTAGCGGCAACTCAACCCGATTTTTCGACCAAAGGTCTTACAGGCAGTTCGCATCGAGGCTAACACAACAAAAAAACAATATGGAATTGCTGACTATAAAAAAAATATATAACTTAGCCCGTTGAAACGTTATTAGCAACCCTGCGGCAAAGGCAAGGGCACCACCAAATGTCCCCCACCCCACAGCCGCATCATCAGAAGAACCCAAAGAAGGAAACTCCGACATTTAACCAAAAAAGAAGAACTAGATATGAAGAAAATCCTTTTACCGGCACTGGCGGCAATGCTACTCTTGTCGTCGTGCAGCAAAGTCAAGGACACGGTGTGCGATTTGACAGAAAAAGTAATGTCAATCATTAAAGGTCATGACAACGATGACCAGGACGACGACATCAATAGGGTTGCCAGCAATGCGTCTGCCACCGACGAAGACATTGCCGAGCCTGAAACAGCAGACCCTGTAGAAGCCATAGCCCTGCAAGCTTCGCTAAGACTGCTTGACTATGACGACATAAAAGATTTGTCGAAGAAGGAGCTGCGACTGGTGCGCAACTGGATTTTCGCCACTCACGGCTACAAGTTCAGGAGTCGGGATTTGCAAGAGTATTTCGGCGACAAAGATTGGTACACCCCCATGTACTCCAACGTATCCCCGGCGCTCTCGTCAATTGAGCGCAAGAACGTAGTGTTCATACAAAGCTATGAGTAGGCTGCGCAACAGGCTAGCCGTCGCCATGCTGTCGGGTGCATGCCTCTTCGCATGCGGGGCGGGCATGTTGTGCCGTCACGAATGCGGCAAGACGGTAACGGCTGAGTGCGACTCGGTCCGCAAGAAGACGGTTCCCGACTATGCGCAGAGGGTCATCGATGCCTACCCCGACTTCGCCATGCGCTACGAAAATAATCGGCTGATGCTCAAGGACGGCACAGCGATAGTCTGCGACGACGGGCGCCAGAAGAGTTTTGCCGAAAAACTTGACGCCTGCGACATCGAAGACATGTTTGCCACAAGATATGACCGCAAGGCAACGACACCCGGCTATCTCAGCGACTGCGGCAGGGGCAGGTGCGAGTCACTGTTCAAAGCGATGTATGGCAACTCCGCCGAGGCAGTGCGCAAGAATCTTGTTGACGTAGAATGGTTTGGCGAGAAAGTACCATTCACCAAGGTCAACGGAGCTAACCGCCAGCTGGAGAAGGTGGCGGCCGAACTGAGCCGTATGCCGGCACTGAAGAAATACCTCAAGTCGGCGGGCACCTTCAACTGGCGCAAGGTTCGCGGAGCCAACCGGCAGAGCGCCCACAGCTACGGCATAGCCATCGACATCGGAGTAGACTACTCCAACTACTGGCTGTGGAGTAACCCAGACGCCAAGGAGACCGACAAAATCAAGTATGAGAACCACATGCCCCAGCAGCTCGTCCAGGTCTTCGAGAAGCACGGATTCATCTGGGGCGGACGCTGGTACCACTACGACACCATGCACTTCGAGTACCGCCCCGAACTACTCTAAGAGCAGACCGCTCAAAAGGGTTGGGGCAGGCTCCCCATACAAAAAAAAGCCCCCAGCAATTGCCGGGGGCTTTTTCTGTTGTTGGGCAAATAATTGCGTGGTGTTACTCGTCCATCAGTCCGCCTTGGAAGGCGTTGGAGTTAAACTCATAGGCGTTGTTGGTGACGCCGGTCTCCGTGATGGAGTTGTCTTCGCTGGCTGTTTCACTTCCGCCGCCTGTTACGTTTAACGAGGTAGCTATCATGCTGGCCTGAGCGATGCGCACGATGTCCATTGTGGGGGTGGTATATGCTTTCTTGTTCATGTCTTAATGGTTTTAAGTTTGAATTACATGGCGATGAACACCTTGCCGTTCTGGATATACATGCCGCCCTTCTTGGTGCCAGTCACCTTGCGGCCCTGAAGGTCGTAGACGGGTGCGTCGCTGTCGCTCACTGTTGTTGTTTCAGCAGATTCAATGCCTGTCGGGTCGTCGGTGAGGGCAATGGGCACGAACTGGGCTGAGCCTGCCGAGGTGTTGGTCTGGAGCCAGCACTTGTGGCCGGGCAGGGTGATGGTGGTCAAGAGCTTCATGAAGCCGGTGACGCTCGTCGTCTTGTTGGTAGCGAAGGCGTACTTGCCGTCGCTGGCTGTGCCGGTGAGGCTAGTAGCTACTACGTTAGACTTCAGTTTATTGTTGGCTACAGATGCTTCGGAGCCGGAGGTCACGGTGCTGAACTTCACAATGTCGCCCGTAGTACCCTTCACGATGATACCCGTGTTGGCGGGAACAACAGCGCTGGCTCCCACTTCGGTAAGAATCAGCTTGCCGTCGCTGGGCTCGTCAGGAGCGTAGTATGCGGTCACGCCAGCAGGTACGGTCACTGCCACAGGGGCGGAGAAGGTAGACCATCCGTTGGTGCCGATGGTAAGCGGGAGGTCGGTCACCTCTGTTACGGTGAACTGATAGTCAGAGCCAGTCTGGTTTGAGTCGGAAGCGTCAACATAGCCGCCCCTAGCTCCGTAGAGGGAGCGGCCGCCAAAGTTGTAGACGACATTATACACGCCGTCGCTCTGTTTTCTGAAGTAGAAATCGGTTCCGGCATTGCCTACTGCTGCCTGCGACAGCATGTTGGCACTGTTGTTAGCGAGGAAGAGACCGTTGTTGTAGCCCAGGAGGTGTGTGCCGGTGAAGTAGAAGATGCGGTCTGCCTCAGCGGCATCGTCGTCCATTGCTACGCGGGTTGTCTCGGTTTCAGACTGCAGCGGAGTCAGATACTCAGAATTTGCCGTTGACTGAATAGTGTAGAACTTGCCAGGCTGCGGCAGAGATTCGGCAGCGGTCTGGTCGTCTTCGCTAACTTCCTCAAAGTTGATTGTGCTGCCACCGTCGGTAGCCGAATTGGTGTGAGCCCATACACCCAGTTTATTGTTAACGTCATTGACATGGGTAGTGGTGCTACCATTGAGCAGGAACACGAATCCGCTCGTACCATTGGTCTTCACCACCAGCGTAGAGCCTTCTGACTTAAACGTGCCAATCTCGTTGTTCGCACCTGAGTCATAGAAAGAAGCTCCAGCACCCACGGCACGGTTGTACATTTTGTAGCCGTTGTCTACGTTTGCATCCTTCACGAAGCAATACATGCTGCTGTAGGTCTGGTCAGCGGGACTTGACTTGGTGATGTCATAAGTCACCAAGTCGTAGGCGTCGGTGACGCAATACTTGGTGCTGCGTATGCGCATGTTGTACCACTTGGTATCCTCAGCAAACTCACCATTGGTGATGGTGGTCGGCTCAAACGGGAACGTAGCGACAATGGCGGATTTAGTCAAGTCGGAAGTTACCAACGCAGGCTTGCTGTTCTTAACGGTCACACCATTGGTGTTGTAGCACTGATACCAAGGCATTGCGTCGCCATTAGCATATTCATTCTCAGCATAGATAAGTGCATCAAGATCTTCATATCCTCCACCCTGGAAGGATACTACGCCAGTCAGATCTGCCACTTCCACAAAGGCCATTTCTGAAGATGGGTCACTGCTAACTGAAGCATTATTCCAGTTACCGAGCCAACTGTTGCCAGAACTGTGGTTAAGATAGCCATTAGTTACCCCTCTTGCTTTAAGGCGTTTGTTGCTGGAGTAGTCAAAAACTGACCCTTCAGAGGTGAACGTACAAACGGCGCCACTGTTCAACTGCAGGTATTTGCCAGTGCCAGCAACCAAATTCTGAATCTTGTATCCTGCTACAGGGTCACCGCTAATCATAAACATGCAGTCAAAATCATTTGATGTATAGTCCTTGCTTGCAGGACAGGTGTTGGCAGTAGAGTTGTACTTCACCGTGTAACCATACGCCTTTATTTTGTACCAGTGGGTGTCGGTAGGGAACTTGCCGTCAGCGAGTTCCGTAGTTTTAAATGGCAATGTCACTGACTCGTCAGCAGTGTAGAGATACGTCACAGTCTTGCTCGTGTTTATCACCTCTGCGGAAGGAGTAGCAGGAGCTGTACAGCTGTAGTAGGTGGCAGGAGTGGCATACGTATATGTCTTGGCAGGCGAAACCAGCACCTTGCTGTATGCTGGATAACTAACATTGCTTTCTTCTCCGAAGGCAAGGTCGTAGATGACTTCCACGACGTCAACATCTTCAGCAGTCATTTCCACTTCAGCAACTCGGTACTGCGAGTTGCCGCCTGCCACTGCGGTCCAGCCAACGAGCTTGTTACCTTGGTAGTTCATATAGAGACCGGAAGTAGTACTCTTGAGCGCCAAGGTTGCAACGTTATCCGATACGCCAGCCGTACCTGCTGCGTTGACAGTCAGCGAGAATGTCTCTGCAGTAGAGCCTGCATCGCAAGAGGCACTCGTTTTTAATGCTGGGATATAATTACCTGTCAGTACGTTCTTGAACGTGTAGGTGCCGTCACCGCCGTCGCAAACCTCAAAGACAGATGTGTTGTAGATTGCTGTCTGGCCGCTTGAACAAACAGAAGACGTAAGCGTCAGTGTCCTTGAATTAATATTGTCTACAGTAGGGGTGTTATTCCAATAGCCGCCCTCGTAGATATACTTTTTCTGATAGGCGTTGTACAAAAGAATCTTTGAGCCAACCGTCAGTGATTCAGGAGCGGAGAGATCGCCTATATTAGTAATAGTGTATTGTGTTGTCTTGGCAGGATAGAGCGCCATCGGGCGTGCAGCGCCAGCGTTGTTGAACTCCGTTGCACCGCTTTGGCCTGTCCAGCCTGTTGTCTTGCTTTCGTCACCTATTCTCCAGATTCCCAACTCCTTGTTCTCTGATGCGGTAGTTGAAGGCAAAGTTATGGTGGTGCCGTCAGCTTCTTCTACTGACACGTCGTCTCCGCAGTGTCCAACTGTACCACGTTCATAAGTCGTAATCCAAATATAGGACTTTGCAGCAGTCAATTTTCCAGCTCCGTCCACATAGAGTCCTGCAGCGTTGCGCATAGTGCATTTGCCGCTTTCAGAGTCAATGACCTCGATAATCCAGAACATACCAGGGTCATTAGAGGTGAATGTTGAAGGCTTGGCGCCGTGGTTCACCTTCATAGCGCCATTAGAACTGTAGTAGAAGCCCGTGTAGTCACTCGTACCATTGACCCAGCAGGTATTGTAAATAAAATACGTGCCGGACTTCAGCTCCGTGACGCGGTCGCCGGGCTTGAAGATACTGGCTTGTCCGCCGACACACCACAGCGCCAGCAAACACAGTAAGGATAAAAATCTTTTCATACGTTATTTGTTTAGTGGTTAAAAATATTTCTTTTAGCGGTTGCCGAACCCACAGGGACTATGCCCTGCCGCTCAGCAGAGGACGGGGTGTAAGCAAACAGCCGTGCTACGGGATTGCTCCCACGGCACGACTGTCACTATGTTTGTCCGACGGTATGTTTATAGTGTAAATTACCCCCCCCACACACACGCACACATTAGCGCATGCGTCCACAGCCAGCATCTCTGCCAGCTGCATACGGTTAGGGTAATTGTTCTTTCTTTTCATTTCCTTATTGAGTTTCAGGTCCTTCGGGTCTTGCGCCGCAAAACACAGAGGCAACACTTGGACACACAAAGATAGTAAACAAAAACACAACAACATCAATTTTCGCCCTGTTTTCATATAAAAAAGCGTAGAGAAAACAAATCGCAGTGCATTTATTCAGGAAATCGGCATATTATTCTACTAAGGCGACCAACTCAATTCGGAGTCTAGCCCTATCCTTCCCTAAGAGAAAAGGCGACGTAGCCTTGAACTTCCACGCAAAACTTAAAATGCAAAACGCTTAACATTTATAGCGAACACTGACAACCATTGATTTTCACTGACATGCTTTCGCCAAGGCGAAAGGTTGGGGCTGAAAGTTGGTAAAAAAAACGAGCGCATAAAGCTGTTTGCTGTTGTAGTAGCGGGGTCGGAAAACAAAAAAAGGGGCTGGACTCCCGTATGTGTGTGTGATTGGGAATCCAGCCCCTTTGGGCTGCTTTTGAGTATGCAAGGAACTCGCTTGAGATGTGGAAGAACGGCGCAGAAAGCGGAGGCTAGGGCGCAGTGCGGCACGACAGCCAGGCGGTTAGATGGTCAGGCGGGGAAAATGCAAGGAAGAGGGAAAGTGCTACTCGGTGAGTATGGTGTAGACCGGCAGTTCCTCGGGTAGCACGCTGCGTCCGTGGAGTCCCTCATCGGTTATTTCGAGAAGGAACGAGGCGTAGACAGCCTTGGGACCAAACTGCTCTACCAGCTTGTAGGCAGCCAAAGCAGTTCCACCAGTGGCAAGAAGGTCGTCGTGGAGCAACACGACATCGTCGGCTGTAATAGCATCTTCGGCTATCTCGATGGTATCGGTGCCATATTCCTTGTCATATGTTTCACATTTAGCCTTCACGGGCAGCTTGCCCGGCTTGCGCGCCATGACAATGCCAGCGCCCAGCATCTTTGCTAGAATCGCCCCCATCAAGAAGCCTCTGGCCTCAAGACACACTACCTTGGTAATCCCCTTGTCGGCATACTGGCTGTAGAGGTCGTCAGCCATAATGTTGACACACGAGGGATTGGTCATCCACGACGAGATGTCACGAAACAAAATGCCGGCTTTGGGGAAATCCTTTATTCTGCGCAGCTGTTCAATCAGATATTGACGTTGGTTGTCGTTCATCGCTTTGTAGTGAATTTTATTTGTTTAACATTGGCTGGTCGAAAGACTTATTTCACAAGGAAACATTTTCCTTTTACAATATAAGCTCCCTTCCCGAGATTACGGATTTGTTCAGGCGAAATCTTTGATGCCACCTTGACGCCCGAGATGTTGTAGACATCGACAAGTTCATCGCTGGCCAGGGCGCCAGCAACGCTCTCCACTCCGGTGGTATTATAGTCCAGGTGGTTGGTGGTGAGCGTATGGGTCGTCTCTCCGCCATTTAGCTTTATGAAGCAGCGCGAAGCAAGGATGCCGCTCGCCACATTGCTTGCGTCAACGAAGGTAGCTGAAGAGTTGTCCTTGACGAGAATGCCATAGATGCCATCGGCACTGCCCGCCTTGGTAGCACCGCCGAAGACTACGGTAGTGCCGATATTGTCAGAGAATTGCTGCACAACGGTATCGGTAACTACTTGAGCCTTGCTTTGGCGTATTTCGCGCACTCCGCTTTCGAGGGTCGAATAGAGAATATATGGAGTATTGGCTTTCAACCCATCGGGTTTCACATCCTTGAAGTTCAGTTTGGTGTCGGTGCCCGTACTTTCTACACCCACCAGCGCTTCAAGACGGCACTCTTTGCCAAAAATATTGTTCACCTCGTCGGTAGTCAGCGACACGGGCAGGCAGATGGTGTTCCAACCTTGGTGGATATAGCGAAAGACTGAAAGGTCTATCGTTTTCCCCTCATACGAAGAGAGGTCTTTGGGACTAACTGTGTTGGTGATAACTCTCAACTGCGCACTGGCTGTAGCACACGCCATGCAAGCCACCGCTGCAAAGGCAATGCTTTTCAAACTAAACTTTTTCATAAGGCTAATATTTTTTCATTTTGTTTTTAACTTCGATAATTGCTGGATGTCTTCTTCACAACAGCAGGCACACCCATAGCTACTCCGTAGGAGGGCACGTCATGAGTGACCACCGCACCGGCAGCCACCACTGCCCCCTTGCCTATCTTGACCCCAGCTAGAATGACAGCTTTGGGACCTATCGTCACATTGTCTTCCACTATGACAGAGCCATGGGTGACGAGCTGGCGGTCTTGCGGAAGAATCTGGAGCGAGTCGAAGTCGGTCTTGCCACACTGGTGATCGGTAATCATCACGTCGCAGCCTATCAGGACATTGTTGCCAATGCGCACATCGCGTATGGAGCTGATGCACACGTTATAGCCAATAGAGACATTGTCACCAATGGTTATCTTGGGGGTATAATTACCAGTGGAGATACTCTGCAGTGTCAGCCCTGAGTCAGATTTGAAGCCTGCGCCTATATGTATGTTTTTGCCCTCCACCGTAACGGGTGCTTCCACCTTGCATTTCTTTGCGGAGCGCACGCGATAGCGGAATCTGTAGGAGGTCAAGTTGGTGCGGAATTGTCGCCATGCCCTGGTGACAGCTGTGTTGCAGATAAGCATGGTCAGGAGTGCCACAACGATGGTAAAAATCTTGCGCAACACCATCAGTACGAACATAGCTACGCACCCCCATACCCGGCCCGACACACATCGCTTCAGAGCTGACACTAGCGGGCGCCAGCCCAGATACGCCCTCACGGTTTGACGGCACACTTTGGCATCAAGTTCCTTGTCGATCTTGCGTAACACGAAGAGGCGGAATATCAGCGGCAGCAGGCAGTCGCTGATGCTCGTCTTCATCTTCATGATGGTGGCGGGCGAAAGACTCGTTGCGGAGCTGTCGTCCTCATAGCGGTCGTAAACGGCGAGTAGGTTCTTCACATAGGTGCGTATCGGGTCGCGCACTTCGCATATGGGGTCAGCACACAATTCGTCGATAAGCTTCGGACCATAGACAGCGTTTTGCTTGCCCGACAAGGCCACGTGCAGCAAGAGCGGCACAGCGGGAATGCCAGAGCCAGCCCCAAATTTGCGTGGGTCGTAGCCACGAATGAAATCCGTGCGGATAAGATGGCGATTGATGTCGACAATCCCCATCTGTACCACTTGCAGGAAGTCATCGGTGTCAACATACTGCGAAAGCGGTTTGCGCATACGGGCATTGAGAGCCAAATAGACAAGTCCGAATTCGTTCTTGTCAAGCAACTGCAGCAGTTCGTCGAAATACTCAACCCTAACCACATCGCGTGCATCAAGCAGCCAAATATACTTGCTGCGTGACGGTATGGCCTGGTTCAAGGCATATGTGAAACTGTTGTCAATGCCAAGATTGTCAGAGTTGGATACATACCTGAACGGTACACGCCCCTCAAACTGCTTGACCATCGAAGACGTGCCGTCGGAGGAGTCATTGTCCACAATGATGATTTCCATTCTTTCGTGCACGCTGGGTTCTAGCAGAACTAGTCGCTGCAGCTGCTGCTTGAGCGACAAGACGTTGTTGCGCGTCCTTATGCACAAGGTCAGGATTTTTCCATAGTTAAAGGTCAGCTGAGGCATGCCGTTTTCAGATGTTATGAGGTTATAGTTTTGCGTATCGTTTGTAGCAGAGCGTTCGTCACCTTGAGAGTGGCCATACTATTTCTTAGGAGATTGGCTGGCAGACGCACCCTTGCTGCTATACAACTGGCGGTCTACGAGAATAACGTCAGTAGCCTTGAGTTTCACCACACCAGAGGTCTTGGCTTTGAAGCGAACCGTTGCCAAAACCACATCACCGTTGACGGGCTCGGTGTTGTCTACCCCAACAAATGTAGGATAGAATGCCTTAGAGCCGTTGGTGTGGAGACGGTCGTGACTGAAGTTGTTAAGCGGCTTGGCAGCTTGGGGCTCGTTGCCCACATACTGCAATTGCTTGTCAGAGTAAGGCAAAGCAAGGCTGA
>CAVCAW010000023.1:0-11497 GCA_963600315.1 Bacteroidaceae bacterium
TTAAAAGGGATGTGCTCTACCAGCTGAGCTAGCGGATCTACCTACGCTAATCGGTTTGTGCCGATTGCGAGTGCAAAAGTAGCATATTCCACACAAACAACCAAAAATTTGCGCATTTTTTTGACCACTCGGCATCAATTAGTGGTCAAACTGGGGCATTGAGAGAAAAAACGATTATTTTTGCATAATAACGCACACCAAAATCACAATGAACCTCATAGCGGACAGCGGGAGCACCAAGACGGACTGGCTACTGACCACAGAAGCCGGAGAACAGCCGTGTGGCGGCATGGTCAACGACATGGTTTTCCAGACGGGCGGTTGCAACCCATACTTCATGCGCAGTGACGAGATGGAGAGTCTCTTTGCCGGCGTGAGCAGTTCGCTACCGCCATCGTGTCAGGTCAAGAACATTTATTTCTACGGAGCCGGATGCACGCCGGGAGCGAAAAGCCTCATGGTGGCCGATTGTCTAAGAAGGGCATTCGGCATTACCGACGCACAGCGCTGCGTGGAGGTGTCGAGCGACATGCTAGGCGCAGCGCGGTCGCTATGCGGCACGCAGGAAGGCATTGCCTGCATTATGGGCACGGGCAGCAACTCTTGCCTCTATGACGGAAGGGAGATTGTGGCCAACGTGTCTCCGCTTGGCTTTATTTTGGGCGACGAGGGCAGCGGGGCAAATCTCGGGAAACTGCTGGTTGGCAATATTCTCAAGAATCAGTTGGGTGACGACCTGAAGGAAGAGTTCACGAAGGCTTTCGGCACCGCCAGCGAGATAATTGACCGGGTTTACCGGCAGCCTTTTCCCAACCGGTGGCTGGCCTCGCTATCGCCTTTCATACACGAGCACCTCGACAACAGCGGCATAAAGCAGATGGTCATGGACGCATTTGCCGCCTTCTTCCGCCGCAACACGGCTTTGTACAACCGACAGGACCTAAAAATCGGGATAACCGGTTCGGTTGCCTACTGGTATAAGGACATCATCGCCGAAGTGGCAGAACAACTGGGGCTGTCGCTTGGCAACATAACGAAATCTCCCATTGAGGGGCTGAAGAAATTTCACCATGGCTGAAGCTCACATCATACAGTTGCTGGAGCAGTGCGACATCAAGCCTACTGCCAACCGAATTCTGGTGGCGAGGGAACTGCTTGAAGCCAACACGGCTCTTTCGCTCAACGACCTTGAGATGAGGCTGCAAACGGTTGACAAGTCCTCTATATTCAGGGTTCTCTCGCTCTTGTCGGAGCATCGCGTGACTCACCAAATCAAGGACAACACGGGACAGACGAAATATGCACTGTGTGAGGAAGGCAACCACAGCACCGAACCCCACCACAGCATAAGCGACGAGCACATACACTTCCACTGCGAACGCTGCAAGCGCACATTTTGCCTACCCTCGGAGCACATACCCGACATCAAGTTGCCCCAAGGTTTCCATATCCACGATGCCGAAATGATAGTCACTGGACTTTGTCCTGACTGCATCAAAAAATATGGCTGCAAACTATAACACACCGAACAGAGAACGACATTGTTCACTCATGACAGATAGAAACGAAACTTATTATAACGATGCGACGGAGCTGCTGAAACAGCTTATTGCCACCCCATCGATAAGCCGCGATGAGAAAGCGGCTGCTGACCTCTTTTGCAAACACCTTGAAGAAATAGGTCTGACCTACCAACGCATCGGCAACAACATAGTGTGCACCACGCAAGAGCCCGTAGACACGAAGCCGACACTACTGCTCAATGCCCACATTGACACTGTCAAGCCGGCTGCCGGCTGGAAGCGCAACCCTTTCTCGCCATCGGTGGAAGACGGCAATCTCTATGGACTTGGGAGCAGCGACTGCGGAGGCGGTCTGGTGAGTCTGCTACAGGCCTACCGCATATTGTCGGCAAAGGCGCAGCACTATAACCTCGTCTATGCCGTCAGCGCAGAAGAGGAAGTGTCGGGCAAGGACGGATTCACACTCATGATGCCACATCTGCCCAAGATTGACGTGGCGATTGTGGGAGAACCCACGTCGCTGCAGCCTGCCATAGCCGAGAAGGGACTCATGGTGCTCGACATTACGGTTATGGGCAAAGCCGGACATGCAGCGCGCAACGAGGGCATAAATGCTCTCTACAAGGCCATTGACCAGATTGACTGGATAAGGAACTACAAGTTCCCTAAGGTGTCGCCCACGCTCGGCGAGATGAAGATGACCGCCACCATCATACAAGCAGGCACGCTGCACAACTGCATTCCCGACAAGTGCACCTACACCGTTGACGTACGCTCCACCGACTGCTACACCAACCAGGAAATTCTTGACTTCATGACCGACAAGCTCGATGCCACGGTCAACGCACGGTCCACCCGTCTCGGCTCATCTCACATTGACCCCAACCACCCCATCGTCACAAAGTGCAGACAGCTCGGACTGCAACCTTTCGGTTCACCTACGCTAAGCGACCAGGCGTTGATGCCTTGGCCATCGCTAAAGTTGGGCCCGGGCGACTCCAAGAGGTCGCACACTGCCGATGAATACATTCCGCTGGCAGACATTCACCGAGCAATAGATCTCTACGTCAGTCTGCTTGACGGCATCAGTTTCTAACTCAACAACAATAGTCAAAACAAACCCACATTATGGCAACTCCCCACATCTCAGCGTCCGACAACGCCTTTGCAAAGACCGTGCTATTGGCAGGCGATCCCCTTAGAGCCAAATACATAGCAGACAATTTTCTAGAGAAGCCCCAGCTGGTCACCGCCGTGCGCAATATGCTCGGTTTCACAGGCTACTACAATGGTCACAAAATCTCTGTCATGGGCAGCGGCATGGGCATGGCGAGCATTGGCATCTACTCCTATGAGCTCTACAAATTCTACGGTGTAGAAAGCATCATAAGAATAGGTTCGGCAGGAAGCTACTCCAAGCAATTGAAACTCATGGACGTGGTGATAGCCGACAGTTCCTACAGCGACTCGACCTATGCCCTGATGCAAAACGGCTATTGCGAACACGTCAACTACCCCAGCCAAGAGCTCAACCGCATGGTGCACAATACGGCCACGTCGCTCGGCATCGAACTGAAGTCTGCCAGAGTGCACTCTAGCGACGTGTTCTACACCGAAGCCAACCACGAGACTTGGCAACAGATTAGCCAACGCACGGATACTGGCTGCGTGGAGATGGAGTCGTTCGCCCTATTCCACAATGCCAACGTGCTGCATAAGCAGGCAGCGGCACTACTGACCATCTCCGACACATTTTGGTCGCACGAGGAGCTTACGGCTGACCAACGCCAGACCTCGCTCACCACGATGATACGCCTTGCGCTTGAGACAGCGGCAAGACTGGGTTGAGGCACAACAAAGAGAGAGGCTGTGACAAACACTCTTGGTGGGTTACGTATACCTACAAAAAAATCCCGCAAATTGCTTTGCGGGATTTTTTTTGTAGGTATGTGGAGGCACTGAGACAGCGTGCGTCATGTCTGTTTAGACCGATGGGCTGTAGGTCATTTCGCCAACCACGACTCGGGATTAAGCGTTGACGACTCTTTGCGCAACTGGAAATGCAGGTTTGGTTTGCCCGACGCATCAGCAGCTACAGCACCGAGAGTCTGGCGGGCTGAGACTTTCTGTCCCTGCCTTACGCTGACCGAAACGAGGTTGCAATAGATGGAGATATACGAACCGTGGCGGACCATCACATTGCGCATTCCGCCAGCGCTGAACACGGCAGCCACCTCGCCGTCGTAGATACAGCGAGCCTGCGCTCCAGCCTTGCCAGTCAGGTTGATGCCCTTGCTGTCAAGGCGCACGTTGGTGCCAGGCATAGTGTAGCTTCCGTAGTGGGTAGACACGACATAGGAGCCCGTTATCGGCATTGGCAAACGACCGCGATTGGAAGCAAAATTGCTAGTCAAGGCATACTCCTTGTCGTTGGGCATATATTTCGCTGCTGGCGCGGCGGTTTCTGTAGTTTTGCTGCGTGATGGTTTCTGAGCTGGAGCCGATTCTTCCTTCTTCGACTCTTGGCGACGCTGACGCTCTGCCTCTTCGCGCGCACGGCGCTCGGCAAGTTCCTTGCGCTTGCGTTCTGCCTCTTCACGCCGCTTGCGCTCCTGCTCGATGGCGAGTTTCACATAATAGTCAATCTTGGCATTGAGCTGCGCCATTTCCTTGCGGTCGTTGGCAAGCACCTGCTCCAGGTTGCGCTGCTTCTTCTGCAGCCCGTCGACGGCAGTTTTCTGCTCCGTCTGCTTGACGGCAAGTTGGCGATTTTCTTCCTGCTCAGACCGCAGCAAGACATTATGGCGGTTTCGCTCCTCTGTGAGATTGGCTTTGGCTTGCTCGACCTCAGTCTGCTTGCGCTGCATCAGTTCGCCCTGCACGCGCTGATACTTGGAATACTCCTGCACATACTTGTAGCGGCGAGCCATCTGCGAGAAGTCTGATGCCGACAACAAGAAGAGCAGTTTGTTGGAAACCTTGCGATTCTGATACATATAGAGCATTGAGCGTGCATACTTCTTTTTGCATTCCTTGAGTTGTGCCATCAGTGTGCGCAGTTCACCCTCGAGAGTACCTATATTGGCGTTGACAGAATCTATCTGTCCCTTAATGCGCCCTATATTTTGCTGGTGGAGGTCAATCTGCCCGTTGATTTCCTTGAGTTGCTGCAGGCGTATCTTGACATCCTTGTTGGTGCGCGACAACTCTTTCTGCGAATTGCTAATCTTCTTCTGCAACGCATTGCGCTGTGACTTCAGCGAGTTGACATTGGCATTGGTAACCTTGGGGGTCACCGACTTGGTCTTGCTTGTCGATTTTCTCTTCTGCGCATTTTTCTGCGTTGATGCGCTGCGAGTCTTATTTTTCTGTGCCGTGGCAACGGGTGCGGTCAGTCCCAGCACCAGAAGCAGCAACATTATTTTGAGTAAACCGTTCACTGACATAATCGTTTTTGCAGGTTAGGGCACAAGGTTCTTAAGCAAGCTTTCCACGTCCATCTCCTTGTATTTGGACGACAGCGTAGTGCGGCTGTTCCAGTCAGACGCATCAGACAGCGAACTGAGCGACATGTCGAGTCCACAGCTTTGCTTGTCGCCCGCAAAGGATATCTTTATTGACGACGGTAACTTGCCCTGTCCAAATTTCACGAAATCGCCATAGATGCAGGTCAGCGCACTCTTGTCGGCTGTATTCTTGGACGTTACAGTGGTGCGGTCGAGCAAGGCATTTTCCGTTATGGTCAAAAAAGCATAATCAAGCCGCGGGGCTGTGGTGAGACTGAGCAAGGTGTGTGCTCCTGCCGACGACACAGTGAACTCCGACACCTTGTCTGCTACTTTGCTGCCAGGATAGAACACCTCGTTCCAGAATACAGACTCCAAGGCATTGAAGTCGAGGTTTGACGAGCGCAAGAAATCGATCTTGCTATACGCAGCCCTTACATAGCGGTTGTTTATGCGGTCAACGATGAGCACACCGTCGGGTGTAAACTCCAGTCTGCCCACCTCGCCTACTATGGGGAAGGTAAGCGATATCTGTATGACGTCACCACGCTTCATCTTGAGGCTGCCAGAGAGCGATACGTCCTTGCCGCCCACCGACAAATCAAGGTGCATCTTGGCAGTCAAGCTCTTGGAGGCATTAGCGTTGGCCAACACTCGCTGCTTGTAGATATCCTCTGTGCTTTGCTTGGCAACAGAGTTGACTCCTTGGACATTCTTCGTAGTGCTGCACGAATTAAGCAGCATGGCGCCGGCAAGAAACAAGCCGACAGCTATCTTTTCGACAATCTTCATCTTATCGTTATTCTTCTGGTTGGTCTTTTATAGATGTGTATGTGCTTTATATTTTCCTGATTGACAGAGGATATCTTTAATAGCCGTTAGTCTTTTGGCTTCTTCTTTAGCAGGCTCTGTTATTCTGCTCCTCTCAGAACATTAGTCAGCTTTTCTACTCTTTATAGTACCTGCGGTTTTGTGCTTTCTTCTTGATTACAGCCGACGAGGGATCCATCTTGGCAGCCCGTCTCCAGTATTCCAGAGCTTTATCAGTGAACCCTAGGTGGTAGTAGATGTCGCCGGCGTGGTCAACGAGGCTCACGTTGTCGGGATCGTCGGGGTCTTCAGTGAACAGGAGAGCCTTGTCAATATACTTGCGTGCCTCCACATAGTTGCCCTGGAGGAAAAGAATCCAAGCGTAGGTGTCGAGATAGGTGGGTTCTTCAGGCGATTTCTCTATAGTCTTGGCACTCATCTGACGGGCTTTGTCAAGATTCACCCCGTCAAGCGAGAGGAAATAGGCGTAGTTGTTCAGACACATTATATTTTCGCCGTTGTAGACCAGCGATGAGTCATACATCACATAGGCCTCTTCCTTGCGCCCCACCTTGTGAAGGGCGTCGGCATAGGCGGAGTAATAGATTGACACCAGCTCGGTGTGGGTCTCGCCGGTGATATACTTCAGACCCCTTGCATACATGTCAAGGGCAGCCTTATCGTCCTTCTCTATCTGCAGCACAGCTCCGGCATAGTAGTAGAAAAGCGGATGGTGGGCATTTTCCTTCAATCCATCAGTGCTGAGCCTCTTCAGTTCCTTGTAGTCGTGCTTAGCCAGAGCGTCCTGCATCAGTTGCAGGCGCGAGTACTCATCAGAAGGATTGATGTCGAGCATTTTGTTGAAAATCGGCACCATCAGCGAGTCGGGAGTACTCTCATTAATCATCTGCTCAGCGATGGCGCCATATAGTGTAGCGTCTTCTTCCTTCAGTGGCAACAGGTGGCTGATGAGCGAATCGCGTTGTATCTTTTTCTCTTGTGTAGGAAATTTGTCCAGATAGTTGCGGTAAGCCGCCACTCGCGTCTGAACGGGCATCGACGTGTCAAACAGCAGATTCTTCAACGCTGTATTCTCCACCTCGGTGTTTTTGGTGGCGAGTGCGTACTTGTAGAGCAGGATATTGGCATTGCCGCGAGTCTCTTCGTCTTCCTCCACTTGCTTGACTATAGCGAGCACCTCGTCGTTTCTGCCGAGAGCTAGCAGAGCCTCGCCCTTAGCTATGACATACTCTGCATTGTGGCTGGGACACATCGCTATCAGCGTGTCGGCTATGAGCAAGGCCTCTTGCAGATGCCCCATGCTGATAGAGGCTCGAAGCTTGAGCGTTGACAGCTGTTCGTCGTCGTCCTTGATGGGGCGCCATTTGTCAAGCATGGCACAGAGGCGGTCGTAATCTCCCGTCGACTCATAGTAGCCACAGAGCACAGCAAAGGCATCGTCACGCAAAAGTTCGTCGTTAAGCAACGATTTCATCATCTCCTCACCTTTTGCCTCACTGTTGTCGACAAGTTTGTGGGTGAGCAGCTCGTTGGCGAATTCCAAAAGATATTCCTTGTTTTCAGGACAAAGAGTGTGAGCTTTCTCCAGATATGCCGCAATGGGCAAATCCAGATTATGGCTGGTAGCAAACTTCGCCATATCGAAGAGAGCTTCGGCGCCATTGGGGTTGAGCCTGATGGCACGTTGCAGCAGCCGATAGCACGCCACGTCATTGCCTGCCTCGCGCTGACACACGGCTTCGAGGTACAGGGCGCGATACTTGCGCTGCAGCCTATCGGCAGACTGTGCAACCTCTGCCATGCCAACTACGTTCAGAATCGTAATGGCAAGGAGAAACATAACGACCGCCTTTTTCATCACTCCGTTTAACATTGTTGTCCGTAATTCAAGAGAGAGGCAATTATACTCCAGTGTGGCCAAATCCTCCAGCACCGCGCTCCGTAGCATCGAGCGTCTCAACCTCGTTGAAGTCCACACGTTCATACTTGCCCACAATCATCTGCGCGATACGGTCGCCATCGTTGACGGTCACAGCCGTGTCAGACAGATTGACCAATATCACTCCAATCTCGCCACGATAGTCTGCATCAATAGTGCCGGGAGTGTTCAACACAGTGAGACCCTGCTTCAGTGCCAATCCAGAGCGTGGTCTCACCTGAGCCTCATAGCCGTCGGGCAAAGCCATGAACAGCCCCGTGGGCACAAGCGCCCTACCAAGGGGACTGATTACGATTGGGGCATCAATGTTGGCGCGCAAATCCACACCAGCACTCTGCGATGTCGCATATTGCGGAAGCTGGTGGCGCGACTTGTTTATAATTTGTACTTTAACAGCCATATTAGTGAATTTAAGATACAAATTTAGTACAATCCTATAGCTAAACCAAATTTTCAAGACAATGCTTTAGTCAAGAAGATGAAAAATAGCTTACTTTTGCACCATAAGACAGCAATCATGAAACAATCACAAAAGATGGAGTGGTCAAAGCTTGTCAGCACCAAGCGATTCGGTCACGAAGACAAGCACGGCGACATTGCCGAGTTCCGCTCCGTATTCCAGCGAGACTACGACAGACTCATCTTTTCGGCACCATTTCGCCGTCTACAGAACAAGACGCAGGTATTTCCGTTGCCCGGCAGCATATTTGTCCACAACCGCCTGACTCACAGTCTCGAGGTGGCAAGTGTAGGGCGCTCGTTGGGCAACGACGCAGCGCGCAGGCTGATGAAGCTACACCCCGAATTGGAAGAGAAGCAGCTATCACAACTTGGCACCATCACGTCGACAGCATGCCTTGCCCACGATTTGGGCAACCCGCCATTCGGTCACTCTGGCGAGAAAGCCATAGCCACTTTCTTCAGTGAAGGCAAGGGGCTGCGGTTCAAGAAAATGCTGGAAGACGAGGTGGGAAGCGAGCGGGCCGAAACGCTGTGGAACGACATCATACGCTATGACGGCAACGCCAACGCTTTCAGACTGCTCACCCACCAGTATGAAGGGCGACGCGAGGGCGGCTACGTGATGACCTACAGCACATTGGCTTCAATAGTGAAATATCCTCACAGTTCAGTCATGTGCGAAAAGAAAAACAAGTTCGGATTCTTCGAGAGCGAACACGACATCTACCGTCAGGTGGCGCACCACTTGGGCCTGAAGTGCTTCGAAGACAACGGCTACCACATGAGATATGCACGCTACCCGCTGGCATATTTCGTAGAGGCGGCTGACGACATCTGCTATGAGATAATGGACATTGAGGATGCCTACAAACTGCACCTCGTCACCGCTGACAAGACAAAGGAATTGCTGCTAAACTTCTTTGACCCAACACAGCGCAAAACCATAGAAGAAGCCTACCCTAACGTCACCGACCCCCACGAGCGCATCATCTACATACGGTCGTGCGTCATCAATGCCATCGAGCAAGAGTGCGTGAGGGTGTTTATCAACAACGAAGACAAGATTTTGGAGGGAGAATTTGAGGGCTCGCTCATCAATCACATGGAACCACGCATGCACGATGCCATGAAAAACATTGCAGGCTTCGCCACTGACCACGTCTACCGCTCACGCGAAGTTGTTGACATCGAGCTGGCGGGCTACCGCATAATCGACACCCTGCTGGAGCTATTCACGGACGCCATCGAGGAACCCGACAAGGCATATTCCAAACTGTTGATAAACCGAGTGCCATCGCAATATCAAGTCAAAGCACCTACAATCCACGAGAAGCTCGTCGGTGTGCTCGACTACATCACGGGCATGACTGACATCTACGCCCTCGACCTCTACCGCAAAATCAACGGTATGTCATTGCCCAACATCTAATAGCAACGTCCATAGCGAAGACGTAGACAACGACGACACAAAGCGCAACGGCATATCAGGCAGCTATGGCAAGAACAATGATGCCATCGCTACAAGAACGGATGAAGTCATACAAACAGAAAAGCAACAACGGTGACGAGCAATAGTCACGGCATGACTAATCTTCTCCGAAGGGTATCGCTGTGAAACATACTGCCGCAAGGACGGACCATCGAACTACAGCAATTCGGGCAACTGATAGAGACGAGTGGAATTGCTACCCTTGATGAGAATCAGTTTGCTGGAGAGCGGTGTCTGCTGCAACTGCGCCTTAACTGCGTCAACATTGTCAAAGACAGGGAAGGGAGGACACTGCTTCTTGAAATTGTCGCCAACGAGCCACACCTCGGCAAAGCCCAACCTTTGGAGGTCAGAGATAATCTTAGCGTGTTCGGCATCAGACGTAGCTCCAAGTTCTTTCATGTCGCCCAAGATAAGCATCTTTGCGTTGGTGCCTTCAGTCTTCATCAAAGCAAAATTCTCCAAGGCCGCCTTCATACTGGAGGGATTGGCGTTGTAAGCATCTACCACAAGAGTATTGCGGGCAGTCTTTCGCAATTCCGAACGACTGTTGGTCGGCATATAATCGGTAAGAGCCTTGTCAACATCACAGGGAGTCACACCATAATGCAGACCTACACATGCCGCAGCCAAAGCATTGTCAATATTGTAAGCACCGACAATGTGAGTCTGCACTTCGTGCCAATGCTCTTCACCACGGCTGCGCCATCTCAGTTTCAGGAAAGGATTACATTCCACCACTTCGCCCTCTACGGCATATCCGTTGCCAGGTTTGCCATAGGTGACCGAGGTGAGACCTTGGGCCTCCTTGTAGAGAATGTCATTGTCTGCATTAAGAAAGACGAAGCCCTTGGGGTTATGGCGGAGATTGTCGTAGAGTTCGGCCTTAGTCTTGATTACCCCCTCAAACGAGCCAAAGCCTTCGAGGTGGGCGCGTCCTACATTGGTAATTAAGCCGCAGTCAGGCGACACAATGCCAGCAAGTGTCTTTATCTCGCCAGGATGGTTGGCTCCGGTCTCAATCACGGCAATTTGATGGCTGGCGTTAATACCAAGAAGAGTTTTGGGAACACCGATGTGGTTATTGAAATTGCCTTTGGTGTAGAGCACTCTGTATTTTTTAGAAAGAACTGCGCTCACCAACTCCTTGGTAGTGGTTTTGCCATTAGTGCCCGTAATTTCAACAACTGGTCCATTGAAATGCATACGGTGCGTATGCGCCAAGTCTTGCAAAGCTTTGAGAGAATCAGCAACGAGGATATACCTCTCGTCATCGGCTACATAGTATTCAGCTTCGTCTACGACAGCGTAGGCGCAACCTTTGGCGAGAGCTGTCGCAGCAAACTTATTGCCATCAAAGGACTCTCCTTTGAGAGCGAAGAAAATGGAACCTTCGGGGCAATCCCTACTGTCAGTGGTAACTACAGGATGCGCCAGATATATTTCATAAAGTTGTTGTGTAGTCATAAGATCATAGATATGCCCAAAGAACAATAACAAGTGCAAAAATACGAAAAAAGCTCCGCAAACCATGTGTTTGCGGAGCTTTTTGAGTTATTAGGAAGTTCTGTTTCTTAAAACAGCGTTGCTGTCATGAATTAGAACTTAACCTTCTTACCATTGATGATGTAGATCTGACCCTTCTGAGTAGAAGAAACAGCCTTACCATCGAGAGTAACTGCAGCGCCTGTAGTAGCAGCGTTTTCAGCCTCTACACCTGCAATGCCAGTAGCCTTGCCACCAGCGA
>CAVCAW010000024.1:0-1727 GCA_963600315.1 Bacteroidaceae bacterium
GCTAAAATCACTGTCGAAAATGAACGAAAGAATTAAGCAAATCCAACTTGCTCTCAACATGTCGCAGAAAGATTTCGCCGAGGCAATCGGTATTGCTCCCGGTGCTCTTTCAAATATCTACTCCGGTCGCACGAATGCCACGGGCAATCATGTCAATGGAATCCACAAAGCTTTTCCTAAAATCAATGTTAATTGGTTAATGTTTGGCGAAGGCGACATGTGTATTGATGACGAAGAAAAAGCATCGGCTTCGCAAAATGAAGAGACCTCGCTAAACACTGTAACGGGCAATAACGACTGTGAAATGGTTTCGTTTGCAGGCGATTTGTTCTCCCCTCGTTCGGAGTCACCAGACGCTTATGCGCAGCCTAACAGACCTGCTTACGGAAGGTCTGATCATGGTGCTACGCCACAGTCTTCACGATCGGTAACACCTAGTCAAGGCATACGCTTTCAGCCTGTTGCAGCGGCTTTAGACGAAGCGAAAAAAATTGACATAATTAGACCGAAAATTAAGGAAATAAGAGTCTTCTATGATGACGGCACTTATGAGACCTTTGTTCCTTCAAAGTGATATCTGACCTGGAATTTTAGAATTAAGTATAGCCTGTCTATAGATAAAACAGTCTATAAATACAACATGATTAACTTGCTCAAGTTAATCTGCTAAACGGGGTCGATTTTACATAGCAAGTCTGTTCTAACCGCTCTGATGAGGTTTAGATAGGCTCTATATGAGTTTTAGATAGGTTCTATTGGATAGCCATTGCCGAGCTTTGACCTTGCACTTTTTCTCTATATGTTTAGATAGACTCTATTGGATAGCTTCATATAGGTGAGTTCACGCATATGACTCTAGATGAGTTTAGATAGTCTCTATTGAATTCCCCCTATTTGAGGCTGTCTGGCTCTAATTCTATCATATTACCTGTTACTTGCCACAGCCCATCTGCTTTATCTGTCGTCAGCCCTTTTGGTTGTTGGAGAAATAAACAATCAACCACGAAAATAAGTAAGCAACCACGAACAAGGATAATCCTTTCTTGTGGGCAGCCATAATTTTAGGGGTGTTTGGGATTGTTTTACGTGTCTGTAAGTAACTAGGCTGCTAACAGCAATACGTGTAAATAATTATGTCTGCAAGCATTGATACCTGTAAGCAATTATGTCTACAAGCAATGATACCTGTAAGCAATTATCTCTATTAGCAATGGTGTCTGTCGGTAACTATGTCTTATGTTTGCTGATAACAATATTTGTTGATAAATACTGCTAGAGTCCATTGTAGAGTTGCGCATTTTTCATGTTGCCGTATGTGAAACAAGCCTTCTGTGGTAGTATTTGTGTGGCTGGCGTTGTTGAACTTTTGTTGGATTGTGGTTGAAATTGTTTCAATTGATGACAAAAATTCAAAAGTTATGCATAATTTTGTCCCTTAAAGCCTGGCAGTACCGCTTTTTGGGTGTTTTGCCATGGTTCACAGACTCAACAATTTGATATGCATACTACTGAACTCTTGTTTTTCGGGTGTTTTATCGCCTTTATCGTTGGCATTCTTATGCTCGACATGCTTGTTATTGACCGCAAGGCTCATGAGGTTTCGATGAAGGAAGCTGGAGCGTGGACTGCCGTGTGGGTGTGTTTGGCGCTTGCTTTTTCGGCTTTTTTGTGGTTTCATGGTGACATGGTGCACGGCATACACACGTTTGCTGACTTGCAGGAAGTGA
>CAVCAW010000024.1:1737-17029 GCA_963600315.1 Bacteroidaceae bacterium
CGCTATGCGTCGCACTTACGGCTTGATCCTGGTGATTTTGAGGCGAGTCTTACGCAATATCGCCACTATATGACGATATCGTACATCTCGGGCTATCTCATTGAGAAGACGCTCTCGGTTGACAATTTGTTTGTGATGATGATGATTTTCGCTTCATTTGGGGTGAGCAAGAAGGAGTATCAACACGTGCTAAACTGGGGAATACTCGGGGCTATAGTGATGCGCTTTGTGTTTATCTTTGCCGGTGCTGCTATCATCGAGCGTTTCAAGTGGGTGTTGCTTGTGTTTGGTGTATTCCTTGTGTATAGTGGTCTGAAGATGTTTTTCGGTCACAAGGACAATGGGCCGGTGGAGGTTGGTAAACATCCAGTTGTTCGCTTGCTTTCACGTGTGTTTCGTGTCTATCCTAAGTTTCATGGCGATGATTTTGTGGTACACGTGCGTAAGGATGAGGCTGGTGAAACTCATGTTGTAAAGCGTGGCCAGGGTGGTCGTCTCTTCATAACGCCCTTGTTGGTCACTGTAATCTTCATAGAGTTTAGCGACCTTATTTTTGCTTTCGACAGCATTCCTGCTGTGTTTTCTGTTTCGCTAGACCCTTACGTGGTATTTTTCTCCAATATTTTCGCTTTATTGGGCTTGCGGTCAATGTTCTTCCTGCTTGCAGGTGTGGCAGACCGCTTCCGCTATCTTAAGACGGGAGTCTGCGTATTGTTGCTTTTCATAGGTCTGAAGCTGCTTCTGCACGATTTTGTGGAGATTGGTGCGGTGGAGTCGCTGTTGTTCATTGTGGCAGTGCTGGCGGTGAGCATTGTGTGCTCGTTGGCTGTTCCCAAAAAGCGGTAGATTTAGCCGCGTGTTGAAAAGTTCTACTTATGGTCGTGGCTAGTCACGTCTTTGTTGGCTAGTCACGCTCATTGCGGAAAAATCAGCGTATTGTTTTCCTGGGGATTGTTGATCTTAATGTTGGGCAGTAGATTTCGCGAAACGGCGAGCGACAGAACGGAAATCTTGATGCCTGGAATGGTGTTGAGAACTTTGGCGCATGCCATGATGGTGGCTGTGGAGGTTATTACGTCGTCAACAATCAGCACATGCTTGTCTTGAAGACTATTGGTGTGCAGCACAAAGGTGTCGTCTACGTTGGCAGCCCTTTCTGAGGGTGTGAGTTTGGTTTGGCTGACCCCATAGTAGCGGCGACTTATCGAGTGAGTGTCAATGCCGATGCCTGTAAGGCGGCTGATGCCTTTGGCTAGTTCGAGACTTTGGTTGTAGCCGCGTCGCATTCTTCGTTGTTTCGGTATGGGCACTGGTATGATGACATCTATGGTCTTGAAGAAGTCAGTGGTGTTAAGTCTTTGCACCATGAGTGGAGCCATGTGGCGACCTAGCCGTGGGCGGTTGTGGTACTTCAGGTCAAGAACCACTCGCCGCTGGCTGTTGTCGTGGTCGTATACTAGGAATGCCGCCGCCCTTTCAATAGGTGTTCTGAGCCACAGGGTGCGCTCTAGGGTGTTGCCGAGGTGGCCGTCGGCGAAATCTGAGACGTTGAGTTCTAGCAGACAGCCCATGCAGATGCCTTTTTCCTGCTTGTGAAGTCTGCTGCCGCATATTGAACAGTGGCGCGGCATCAGGAACTCCACGATATCGTCGATGGCTGATAGTTTCATGACGTTAGGCTTGGGGCGGTCGGTAATGCTCTGCTCGCAGTGGTTGGGTCAGCTATTTCTCCAAAGCTTCAAACAAGGCCTTTGCTGCTTCGTCGGGTGTAGCGTGTTCTTCGAGCATACGCACGAATTTGCTGCCGATGATGCTTCCGAACGAATTCTCCTGCGATGCTGTGAGTGTAGCCTTGTTAGAGATGCCGAATCCTACGAGTGTGGGGTTGTGTAGTTCCATGGCCTTGATGCGTTTGAAGTAGTCTATGGTGCTGGGGCCAAATGTGTTCTGCACTCCGGTGGTGGCATCGGTCGACACCTGGTAGATAAATCCGTGTGTGTGTTGGTCAATAAGGCGTATGCGCTCGTCGCTGGTGTGGGGGGTGATGAGCATGATGATATTGATGCCATAGCGGTCAGCAAGCGGCTTGTAGTCCTTCATGTAGATGTCAAACGGTAGGTCGGGGATAATAGCACCGTCGACGCCGCAACGATTGCACTCCTGACAGAATTTTTCAAACCCAAATTGCAAGATTACATTGAGGTAGCCCATGAGCAGTACGGGCATGTGTATAGTGCTGCGCATATCTTCGAGTTGCGTGAAGAGGTGGCGTAGCGACATGCCGTTGTGCAGAGCCGTGGTGGCTGCGTGTTGTATGACCGGTCCATCAGCCATTGGGTCGCTGAATGGGATGCCTATCTCTGCCATGTCGGCGCCATTGTCCTGCAGAGCCTTGAGCACGGGCATGGTGCTGTCTAGTGTTGGGTGTCCGGCGCAGAAGTATATTGATATGACTTTGCCAGGTTTGCGTTCAAAGAGTTGGTCTATTCGGTTCATGATGAAGTTTGTTTTATTGTTGGTTGCTATGCTGGCTATTGTCAGCCAGTGAGTTGGTCTGCTGGGCAAGGTTGTTGATATATTGCCTCAGCAGAGAGATGTCTTTGACGGCAGGCTGTGTTTCGAAGCGGCTGTTGAGGTCATAGCCTGCCAGCATTGGGTGGGTGAATGCCATGGTCTGTGGCTGGTTGTCGAGCGACAGACCTCCGCTAAGCAAGAATGGTGTCTTGCCGTTATAGTCATCAAGCAGGGAGTGATCAAAAGTCTTTCCGCTTCCTCCCTTGAGTTTGGTGGCGGTGTCGAAGAGGAAATAGTCTGCAACACCCTCGTAGTCGGTGGTGCGCAGAAGGGTCTGTCGGCTATCTATGCCAAACGCCTTGACAATCTTAACGGTAGGGAAGAGTCCTTTCAGTTTGAGGCACATGTCAGGAGTCTCGTTGCCGTGCAGTTGTATGACGTCGAGTTTGAAATCATTTGTGTGCGATATTATGAAATCCATGTCGGCATCAACGAAAACACCCACGCGCTTGGCTCTCACTGGTAGGTAGGAAGGTTTGCTGTCTACGTAGCGCTTTGACGGCGGCCAGAAGATGAACCCCATCCAGTCCACGCCAAGCCTTTCCACCTCGATGATGTTGTCAGCCTGTCGCATTCCGCACACTTTTGTTATCAATGGTTGTCGCATGGGTCAGTTTGTTGTTGATGAGTTATTGCAACGATTCCATAAATGCCTGTAGTTCGCCTGCGGGGTCAGCAGCTTTCATGAAGCGCTCGCCCATGAGGAATCCCCTGTAGCCGTATAGTCGAAGTGACTTGATGTCTGCCGGTTTTGACAATCCGCTTTCGCTTATCTTGGTGAACTCTGCCGGAATTTTTGGGGCGAGGTCTACAGAAGTCTGAATGTCGGTCTTGAAGACGTGGAGGTTGCGGTTGTTAACGCCCACCACGCAGATGTCGGAATTGAGGTAGTCAAGCTCTGCCTCGCTGTGAATCTCGAGCAAGGTCTCAAGCCCCAGCTCTCTGGCTGTGTGGGCAAACGACTTGCACTGCTCCACGGTCAGACATGCGGCTATCAGCAAGACGGCATCGGCCTTCACCTCTTTTGCTTCGAAAATCTGATATTCGTCTACGATGAACTCCTTCCTCAGAATGGGAATGTCGACCAAGGGTCGTGCCGTGCGTATGTCGTCAAGACTACCGCCGAAATAGTTGTTGTTGGTGAGTATGGACAAGGCTGCAGCCCCGGCTTTTTGGTAGCCCGGAGTAACTTTCGCTGGGTCGGCTTCGTGGTTTATCCATCCTTTAGACGGCGACTTGCGCTTGAATTCAGCTATGATGCCCACGGGCGACTTGGCGAGACTCTCTCGCAGCGATCTGGCGGGGCAGCCTTCGCTCATCAGCCGCTCCACCTCGCGATAGAGCTCGCGGGCAGGTCTGCTCTCCTTAGTGGCTTCGAGTTCTGTGCGCTTGTGGGCGCAAATCTCTTCAAGAATGTCTGCCATAGTTGTCTTAGCTGTTGAGTTCCACGAATTTCTTGAAGCACTCCAGAGCCTTGCCGCTCTTCAGACTTTCGCGGGCTATGTCGATACACTCGGCGATAGGCTTGTCGGTGATGAGCCTTATGCCGTAGGCTGCGTTGATAATCACCACGTTGGCTTGGCTCGGTGTAGCTTGGTTGTCCAGCACGTTGTCAAAGATTTTCATCGCCTCTTGTGGTGTATTGCCGCCATAGATTTCTTCGGGCTTGATGAGCTCAAAGCCCAGTTCAACGGGCGAGGTTATTATCTCGCTGTCGCACGTCTGCACCTTGAAGTCGCTGGTGCCTGAAATCTCGTCGTAGCCGTCGATGCTGTTGACGATGCCATATTTCACGTCAATCTGGCTCAGGGTGTTGTGGTAGAGGCGCACTTGACCAATAGTTGCCACTCCGAGCAGCTGGTAGTCAGGTCGGCAAGGGTTAACGAGTGGCCCAATCAGGTTGAAACAAGTCGGTATGCCGAGCGCCTTGCGTATGGGTGCCACAAACTTCATTCCGTAGGCGAAGAAGGGGGCGTGGAGATATGTGAAGTTGCACTCCTCAAGGCTGCGGCACAGCTCGGCGGTGTCGCGTCTGAACTTCACTCCGTGGTTTTCGAGCACAGAGCTGGCTCCCGAGACCGATGTGGCGGCATAGTTGCCGTGTTTGGCCACTTTGTAGCCAGCTCCTGCCACCACGAAGCAGGCGCAGGTGGAGATGTTGAAGGTGTTCTTGCCGTCACCTCCCGTGCCCACGATGTCGAGCACCTTGTAGGGCTTCAGATCTACGCTGGTGCCAGTCTGCAGCAGTCCGTCGCGGAAGCCGAGCAGAATGTCGGGAGTCACGCCCTTCATTTGCAGAGCCATGAGCAGGGCAGCAATTTGTTCGTTGGGATATTTTTGTTCCGTGATGCCGAGCATCACCTCTTTAATCTCGTTGCGCGTGGGAGTTTCGCCGGCAATGAGTCGTGTGAGTAATTCCTTCATAGCTGTTATGATGTTTGTTCCTTTGTCTTTAGTTGTTAGTTGTCAGAGAGATGGTTGTCCTTTAAGCCAATTCTCGATGATGGTGCGTCCTTGGGGAGTCAGTACAGATTCGGGGTGAAACTGTATGCCCCTCACGTCGAGGTCCTTGTGGCGCAGAGCCATGATTTGTCCCTCCTTGCTGACAGCCGTCACCTCAATGGCTTCTGGCAGGTTGTCGCTGCTCACCACCCACGAGTGGTAGCGCCCTATGGCAATCTCCTCGGGCAGTCCGGCGAAGATATAGTCTGTCTTGACAATGTCGATGGGGGTCTGCACTCCGTGATATACTTCGCTGAGATTGGTGAGGCTGGCACCAAACACTTCCCCTATGGCTTGGTGTCCCAGGCATACACCCAAAATGGGCTTGCGGCCGGCATAAGTCTTGATTACCTCCATGAGCAGACCTGCCTCTTCAGGAATGCCAGGTCCTGGCGAGAGGATAATCTTGTCAGCGCTCTCCAATTGCGACAGTTGGAACTTGTCGTTTCTGTATACTGTCACCTCGGCGCCGAGGCTCTTGACCAGGTGCGCCAAGTTATAGGTGAACGAATCGTAGTTGTCGATAATGGTGATTTTCATTTGCTGTGTGTTTTTCGCAGTGCGCCGTTATTACATATTCTCTGCCATGGCTATGGCCTGTCGTAGTGCCCCCAGTTTGTTGTTGACCTCCTGCAGTTCATATTCTTCGTTGCTCTTTGCCACGATGCCACCGCCTGCCTGAAACCACAGCTCGTTGTTGCGGCTGACAAAGGAGCGTATGATGATGGCCTGGTTGAGGTCGCCGTTGAACCCTACAAAACCTATGCAGCCTCCATAGGCGCCGCGGTTGTGTGGCTCATATTGGCTTATCAGCTGCATGGCGCGCACTTTGGGAGCTCCCGAGAGTGTGCCGGCAGGGAATGTGTCGGTAAACGTTTTTATTTGGTTGGCGTCGTCGTCCATCTGTCCGCTTACGCGGCTCACGAGGTGTATGACGTGGCTGTAGAACTGCATCTGCTTGTAGGAGTCCACCTTCACGTCATGGCAGTTGCGACTGAGGTCGTTGCGCGCCAAGTCTACGAGCATCACGTGCTCAGCATTCTCCTTGGGGTCGTTGCGCAAGTATTCTGCATTTTCTCGGTCTTTGATGACATCACCAGTGCGCTTGGTAGTACCGGCGATGGGGTCTATGTATGCTCGGCCACCGCTGATGCGACAGTGTGTTTCGGGTGACGAACCGAATATGCGGAACGACCCGAAGTCAAAGTAGAATAGGTAGGGCGAAGGGTTGATGCGCCTCAGTGCGCGATATAGTTTCAGGTCGTCGCCCTCATACTTCTGCACAAAGCGGCGGCTTATGACAATCTGGAACACGTCGCCCCTGAGGCAGTGCTGTATGCATCGGCGTATGTTGGCTTTGTGCTGCTCGTCGGTAAGGGTGCTGCGGCATTCTCCCGTGGGGTGGAAGCCGAAAGAGTCGGTGTTGGCTGCATTGAGCATGTTTTGCACGTTTTGCAGTCTAGGCTCCTCGCCCTCTACACACAGCTCGGTGATGTCAAGCGTGTTGTTGTAGTGGTTGAATACTAGCAGGTTCTTATAGAGAATGAGGCATATGTCGGGAGCATCGTTCTTCTCGGCAGGCTCGTCAAGCACGTCGATGTGTTCAAAGTATTTGACCGCATCAAAAGCCGTGTAGCCATAGAGACCGCAGTAGCCGTTGCTGTCGCCCTCCACGTGATATTGTGCCATAAACTCGCTTATGGCATCTTCAGCGGTGTAGTTGTCGTCGATGCCCTTGCTAATCGGCTGACCGCCAGGATATTCAAAGTGAGCCTCGCCGTGGTTTATGCTTATGGAGGCTATAGGGTTGAAGCCTATGATGGAGTGGCTGTTTTCCTCGCCGTGGTAGTCCGAACTCTCCATCAGACAGCTCTTGGGACTGATGTTTCTCGCCTTGATATAGGCATTGACCGGTGTGTAGCGGTCTGACAAGACCGTCTTGGTGTGAAGAGTGAAGTTATACATTTTTAGAGTGGTTCAGGTAGGTTTGCATATCTTTGTCGCCTCGTCCGCTCACGGTGAGTACCACGATGCTGTCTTTCTCAAATTTCATCTTGGGCAGTGCGCCGAGAATGTGGGCTGACTCCAGAGCAGGAATGATTCCCTCCAGCCTCGTCAGCTCAAAGGCAGCGTCAAGAGCCTCGTCGTCGTTGACTGACAATACCTCCGCCCGCTTGGTCTTGTAGAGGTTGCAGTGGGCTGGTCCCACGCCCGGATAGTCCAGTCCGGCAGAGATAGAATAAGGCTCAATGATTTGTCCGTCTTCGTTTTGCAACACGATGATGCGGCTGCCGTGCAGAATACCCACCGACCCCGAGTGGAGGCTCGCTGCCGTCTTGTCTGTGAGGTAGCCCTTGCCGCCGGCTTCAGCCATGACGATGTGGGTGCGTGGCTCGTCGAGGTAGTGGTAGAATGTGCCTATGGCATTGCTGCCTCCGCCTATGCACGCCATGAGGTAGTCGGGATAGTCGCGCCCCGTCTTTTCCTGCAGTTGCCATTTAATCTCTTCGCTGATTACGCTCTGCAGACGTGCCACTATGTCGGGATATGGGTGAGGCCCCACAGCCGAACCAATCACGTAGAACGTGTCAGTGGGGTGGCAGCACCAGTCGCGTATGGCATCATTGACAGCATCCTTGAGCGTCATGTTGCCGCTGGTTACGGAGCACACCTCTGCGCCGAGCATCTTCATGCGCTCCACGTTGGGCTGCTGGCGTTCAATGTCGGTCTTGCCCATGTAGACGCGACACGGCATGTTGAACAAAGCGCATGCCGTAGCGGTGGCCACGCCGTGTTGTCCGGCTCCCGTCTCAGCTATGATGCGGCTCTTGCCCATGGCGCGCGCCAGCAGAACCTGTCCGATGGCATTGTTAATCTTGTGGGCGCCGGTGTGGTTGAGGTCTTCGCGCTTCAGCATGATGCGTGCCCCATATTTCTCGCTCAGACGTTTGGCTTCGTAGAGTGGCGACGGACGGCCCACGTAGTCTTTGAGCAGACTGCGATATTCCTTGCGGAAACTTTCGCTCTCCAGAATGTCGACATAGGCATTGCGCAACTCCTCAGTGCAGCGGTGCAGCACTTCGGGTACGAAGGCTCCGCCGAACTCTCCGTAGTAACCATTGTTGTCAATGTGATATTTGCTGTTCATAGTCTTCTGTATTTTTGTTTCTTCTTTCTTGTCGGTATTATGAAAAAAAGCCTGTCGTGAGTTTCGCGACAGGCTTTTTTTCTTTTATTGTTGGTCTTGCTTTTCAGGTGCACAGCGTCGTTACTCACAATCGTTCAATTCTGAGTTCTGCCACCACCAAAAATTTGCAAAGTTGTTTGTCATCTGTTTCGTTAGCGTATTTATAGCACACTTTCTGGGTGCAAAGCTACACACTTTTTCCCGTTTTTCAAACAAATTTCAAAAAAAATCAAATTTCCGTGAGCTTTTTTCTTGCAAATGCAGATTTTGCCGTCGTTGTCAGCAGTGCAACTTCATTGGTCTGCCATCCTTAAAAAGTCTGTGATGACACGACGCTGTGTCGTGCCGTCTTAGTATTTTTGCACTATGAATGCATTCAGATTCAAACACTTTTCGGTGTCTCAGGACCGTGCAGCCATGAAGGTTGGCACCGACGGATGCCTGCTCGGAGCCTTGGCAGAGGGTGGTGCACACATACTCGACATTGGCACTGGCACCGGCTTGCTGGCTCTGATGATGGCGCAGCGTTTTGATGACGCCAGTGTGGAGGCAGTGGAGATTGATGCCGATGCTGCTGCCGATGCCAGAGCTAATTTCGCCGCTTCGCCTTGGCACGACAGGTTGAACCTGCACCAAGAAGCCTTTCAGAACTATTGTGCTGCGAGGGCAGGCACCAAGAAGTTTGATAGCATAGTGTGCAATCCACCTTATTTCAATAACTCGCTCGAGTGTGACGACCCGGGGCGCTGTCGTGCGCGCCATACGTCAAGCCTCACATTTGGACAACTGGTGGAGGGCGTGACAGACCTGCTTGCCGACGATGGAGTGTTTTCAGTGGTATTACCCACCGAAGCCTACGGACTGTTTGCCGGTCAGTGCGTAGAACACAGGCTATGGGTCAAGCGTCGGTATGACATACGCACTGTGCCCCGTAAGCCCGCCAAGCGCACAGTGCTTGTGTTGTCGCATAGTCAAGTCGACGAACCTCAGTGCACCAACTATAGTCTGCGCGAGGCCGATGGCACCTACTCAGAGTGGTATCGTGAGTTGATGAGCGACTTCATGCTCTATGTACCCAAGCCCTAGAATAGCCCAGCGGAATAGGCGTAGGAGAGTCGCTACGATAAATCACAAAATCTCCATTATTTCTTTCAGCGCACAGACTTCGTATGTTGCCTTTATTTCGGCAGAAATCTTTTTGGGATTGAAAAACAGTGTGTCGAGACCATAGTCGGCAGCCCCACCTATGTCAGTGACGGCATTGTCGCCAATCATGATGGTGTGCTTCTTGTTCGCTCCAGTAGTGCTCAAGGCATAGTCAAAGAAGCGCCGGTCGGGCTTGTTGGCTCCCGCATCTTCAGAGAGAATGACAGTGTCAAAACTGTTAGCCAAACCACAAGCCCTCAACTTGCGATATTGCACCTCGTGAAACCCATTGCTGCACATGTGTAAGCGGTAGTGTCGGTTGCGCAAGTAGCTGACCAATTCCTGAGCCCCCTCGACGAGTCCGGGCTTGCTGCTGCAGAAATCCAGAAATGCATCGCTGACTTGCAGACATTGTTCTGGCGTCGGCTGCAGATGAGTGCCATCGTCGTGTTTGCCGAGTGCCAAGGGCCTGCGAAACCGTTCCACTATGAGATAGTCGCGATTTATCTGCCCCAAGGCATATTGTCGCCACAGTTCATCGTTAGTCTGCCAGTATGGTGCGAAGAAATCCTCTGGGTGTTCGAAATAGCGCTCAAGCCCAAAATGCTCATACACCTCGCCCAAGGCAATCTGGGCATTGCTGCGCGTGGCATACAGCGTGTCGTCAAAGTCAAGAAAGATGTCGGTATACATTATTGTATTGCAAAAATCTCAATGTATTGTTTGTCTATAGTCAGTCAAACCCTTTTATTCGGAGAAACTCTGTCACTGTTAGTCAGCAAAGTTTGGTAGAGTGGGGCGATTATTTCACGTCGCACATATAGAAGTATTTCCAAAGAGGGGCGGCATGGAGAGCCTGCACCACATATCCGCTTCGCAGCATCTCCAGCACTTCGTCAGGTTCAAAGAGCTTGAATGTGATGTCTTCGGTGGCTTCAAGGTGCTGCGTGCTGATGGGTTCCACACCGATTGCCAGAAACGAGTGGGTAAGATTGTTGGCTGAGCCGGGATTCTGCCCCGTGACACACAGCTCCTCCCACGTGCCGTTGCCATAGCCCGTCTCCTCGAGCAGTTCGCGCTTGGCAGCCTCTAAGGGCGAAGCGTCATCAGGGTCAATCACTCCGGCACACAGCTCGTAGCGTGTCACCTCCAGTCCGTGGCGATATTGCCTCACCAGCAGCATCTTGCCGTTGCGGTCTATGGCTACGATATTGATCCAGTCGGGATATTCCAGCACATAATATTCGGGACAAGTGTTGCCGTTGGGCAGGCGCACAGAGTCGCGCCTTACGGTCAGCCAAGGTCGCCTGAAGAGATATTCAGACTTCTCTACAGTCCATTTTCGGTCATCATCGCCAGGGAAGCTCTTCATGTTTTTCATTGATTGAGGCGTTTTGGTAATCCTTGCGGTGCTGTCGGGGTGAAGAGCACCGCACTGACAATCCAACGAAAAAGCACATGTTTTATTGTGTCAGAACATTGCCGAATCTATACGCAACGCACAAAAAATGCCATGAGTGTTAAAAAAGTCTTCCAAAACCTTGGCGGTTCGAAAAATAGTTACTACTTTTGCACCGCAATTGAGAACGGTGCCATAGCTCAGTTGGTAGAGCATCGGACTGAAAATCCGTGTGTCCCCGGTTCGAATCCTGGTGGCACCACTCTGAAAGGGCGACAACTTGAGAAGGTTGTCGCCCTTTTTTTGTTTGACTAGCATGTATGCTGTCTAATGGTTGCAAGTTCCTAACGAAGTAGCCGTTGGATATTCTATATCAAAAATCATTTGATCATACCCCACACACTGTGCTGCCGTCAGAAAATCTTGTGACAACGTTGGTATTTCCGCGGAAACGATTGAGAATTTCGGCGGAAATGATTCAGCATTTCCCCCGAAATGGAGTTGTGTTTCCGCCGAAACTTCACCGTGAGAAGGCTCTATGATGATGTTGCTACATCTTGAAACATAATTGTTTGCGTTCGCCAAAAATTAAGAATTGGTCTGCCTGAAATTGCTGGTAGCTCAACACGCTGTCTTCATGCCGACATAAGCGGCAATCAAGCCCATCGCAATGCTGGCTGTGATATAGGCAAAACCTAACAATGTCTGACCGCCGCGTATGAGGGTCAGCGACTCATGGCTGAACGTGGAGAAAGTGGTGAAACCACCACAGATGCCCACGGTCAACAGCAGTCGCAGGTCTGACGGCAAGTTGTGGCGGCCAATCCATGTGCTCAGCAGTCCGATGAGGAAACAGCCTGTGACGTTGACAACAAAGGTTCCCCAAGGAAAGGCGGATGAACCTATGCATTTTCCTGCCAGGTAGCGTAGCACGCTGCCCGTGCCACCGCCAAGGAATATCAAGAGTAATTCTTTCATCGTGTGTAGTTTGTCTGCTCAGTGTAATATGGAGCTCTTGCTCTCTAAAATAATTCTCTGGCGAGATGTTTGATGGCAGCGATGGGGTGGTGCCATATCATTCTGGGGCCTGCCCAGCGCATGACTTCGCGTATGCGCTCCTTCATTTGGGGGCGATAACAGTGTATGGGGCATTGCTTGCAAGTGGTCTTGTTTTCACCAAACTTGCAGTGCTCCAAGCGTGTTGTGGCGTAGTGAAGCAGTTCGGCGCACGAGGAACAAAGCTCCTTATTGCCCTCTTTGTTGCGGCAATAGAGCCTTATCATCAGTTCGACGACGTGTTGTTCTTCCTTTATTCTGCTCATTGGGCTTGGGGTGTGACTTGTTGTTGCTAAATGTCGGTTTCGGTGAAGCGATTGAAAGTTCTGCCGTCTCTTGTCACCGTTTCGAAAAACATCTTTTCAGGCCTCACCCAGTAGTTCTTAGCTCCGTAGAGTGCCTGATACACAACCATGCGTTCTTGGGTCTCGCTGTTGAATGCGGAATGTATGTATTTATACATGCCGCCCTTGAAGTGGCGGAAAAACCGTTCTTCTCTTATGGGGTATTCGAGCAGCATCTTCTGTGCCAAGGGGACATACCATGTGGCTGCCTCTTGCGCAGTGGGCGTGTGGCCGCCCGGAAAGTGGAAGACGTTGTAATAGTGCTCTGAAAACAATGGCTCGAAGTGGGCCAAGGTGTCTTGCTCGCCAAAGAGTCCCCATACACGGTCTTTATAATAAGGACTGCAGCAGTCAAACTGCGTGGCTTGCAGTTCGGCGAACTCTTGTATGAGCGTTTGGTCGATAACTATTCTTTGGTTGCCGTCTTGGCGCAGAGCCTTGTACTGGTGCTCTCCGATGCGTGGTTCCAGAAACTCGGTCATCTTGAGGTGAGGGTTGCCCAGCAAGGCAGGAATGCCTACCACGGGAGCCAGCATCTGCGCCAGAAACGCACCGCAGCTGTTGCCCATAAGCAAGTCGGGCCGCTCCTGGTCGATGAGTGAGCGGACATAGGTCAATGCCTCTTTGGGGTGAAGTGGCAAGTCGGGAGTGAGCACCATGGCTTGGCCGTCAAGAGACTCCTTCAGCGAATTGGCCATGGGGCAGCTGCCTGTGGCGAAAAAACCGTGCAGAAACAATATCTTCTTCATATTATCCTATCAGTTTCGTTATTTGTTTGTCTGTAGCCTGAGGCAGCACTTGGTGCAAGTGGTCGCTGATGCGCTGCAGTGACTCTTGGGGAGTGCGACAGCACTTGCATGCCTCGCGTCCGTAGAGGGCTTCGGGGGTGTTGAGCAGTGACCACCCCCAACCATAGGGGCGGTTGTGCTTGTCGCGGGGGTAGACGAAGTCTTCGGTAACGACGTAGGTGGCCATCTCCAGACGGGTGAGGTAGGCATCAAACTTGCTTCGCATGCCCGAGCCGTTAAATCCGCAAGCCGAGCGCAGCTGGCGGGTGATGAGACTGCCGGAGATTTGCAGTGTATCCAGAATGACCCCTTCTATGGAGTCAACTTCGGGCTTGGGCCACTTGCTGCGACGATAGTTGCAGAAGTCCGGCCACCAGTCTTGACTGATGAAGCCCGCTTTCTTATTGAAGAACTTGCCATAGGCGCAGGGCATCCCAGTCACGATTTCTCCCTTCCATTTCCACAGCGGCCAGTCCCAACCGCCATCAGGCAACTTGACGTAGCTGCAGTCGTCTGCCACAATAGCATCGGCAGAAAAACCTTCGATGCCGCTGTCGAGCAAGGGTACGAAGCCAATCTCATTGATTAGTTTCATCAGTCCCGACGCCGAATAAATCTCTGGAAAGGTCATGATAGTGAGTTTGCTTGGTTAGTGGCAGCGGCAATTGTCAGCTCAGCGACAGCAGCCCGTCGCTGTAGCTTATCTCGTTCTGCTGCATAAGATATTTCACAGCCTGCTTAATTGTAGTCATGGGTATGGACAGTTTAGAAAGTTCGGTGTAAGGGTGGGGTGCCCCATCGCCGAGCAACTCCACGATGGCCTCCGATGCGCTTTCCACACTGGCGGTGTCGGAGTGGGCTTTGCCATAGCCGTTGGCAACACACACATCGCAGTGACCGCAGTCGTCAACATTGGTATCGCCAAAATACTTCGACAGCATGCGGCTGCGGCAAGTGTTGACATTGCTCAAGAATCTTATCATGGTGTCAACGCGCTCCACGAGCTCGGCACGGCGCTTCTCGTAGGTCTCGGGTGGAAAAACGAGGTCCTGTGTCTCCTCGCGTCGTTGCATAAAGGTGATGTGGGCTACGTGCTTAAACGGTATGTAGCAAATCGTTCCCATCATGCTTAGTATGCGCAGACTCTTGTAGACAGTCTCTGGCGACAGCTTGGTGCGCTGCGCCAACACTATTTCCTCTATCGGTATCAAGTCAGCGAAAAGCCCATTGTAGGTGCGGAGCATAGACTGTAGTACAAGGTCGCACTCCTTAGAGAGATTGTTGGTGCGATAGAGCTCTTCGCGCGTCACCATGACCTTGGCACACGACACGCAGTCTTCGGGCTCCGTATACTTCATGTAGCCTGCACTTTCAAGTATGCGGAACGCACTCTGAACGGACAGGGCAAACAGCTTGTATTGTTTGCAGAACTGCATGATGTCGAACTCTCTGCGCACTCCATAGCCGTCACCTACAGCCATCTCGTAGCGATAGCACACTTTCTCATAGACATTGCGTATGAAATCCTTCGATGGAAAAGCACTGTCTATGTGGCGCCTGAGTCCCGAGATGTCATAGGGACCTTTGAGCAAAATTGCATTCGCCGGTTTGCCATCGCGACCGGCTCGCCCTGCCTCCTGGTAGTAACTCTCGAGGCAGTCGGGCACGCCGTAATGTATCACGGTGCGCACATCGGGCTTGTCTATGCCCATGCCAAAAGCGTTGGTTGCCACCATTACCCTTATAAGGTCGTCTTGCCATAGCTGCTGGCGCTTGTCTTTGTCGGCATTCTCGAGCCCTGCATGATAATGGAGGGCGGTGATGTCGTTGGCGGTGAGATATTTGGCGACCTCTGCCGTCTTTTCTCGGTTGCGCGTGTAGACTATGGCAGATCCAGTAGTGCTGCGCAGAATGTTGAGCAGAGTCGTGTCCTTGTTGTTGGTTTCAACGACGCTATATGAAAGGTTGGGACGCTCGAAACTCATGCGGAAGACGTTCTCCTGCCTGAAGTGTAGCTGCCGCTGAATGTCTTTGACCACTGTCGGGGTGGCTGATGCGGTCAGCGCCAACACAGGGGCGTTGGGTTTGAGTTTGCGCAACTCGTTGATGGTGAGATATGAGGGGCGGAAGTCGTAGCCCCACTGCGAGATGCAGTGCGCCTCGTCTACGGTGATAAGGTTGACCGTCATGTGCGCCAGCTTGACCTGGAACAGCTCCGATGATATGCGCTCGGGTGAAACATAGAGGAACTTGTAGTTGCCGAGGATGCAGTTTTCGAGCGAGCGCAGTATGTCGC
>CAVCAW010000024.1:17039-36680 GCA_963600315.1 Bacteroidaceae bacterium
GTATGTCGCCGCGTGTCATTCCCGAATAGATGGCCGTGGCTTTGATGCCCAGGTTTAGCAAGTGCTCCACCTGATCTTTCATCAGTGCTATGAGCGGAGTTATCACTATGCACACTCCCTCCATCATCAGTGAAGGCACCTGGAAGGTTATCGACTTGCCACCACCCGTGGGCATAAGGCCAACGGTGTCCTTTCCGTCGCATACACTTTGAATGATGTCGCTCTGTATGCCGCGGAAGCTGTCGTAACCCCAGTATTTGCGCAAGATGCTGAGACTCCTCTCCTGCGTGGGGTTACTTCTGTTCGGGGTTGGCAGGTTGGATATCCTCAATTTGCAGCTGTATTTCGCCGTGCTTGTATGTATTCTCGGCTATGTTGTAGCAGATGTTGAAAGCCCTCTTCGTCTTTATGAAACGGGCATGGCTGCTCTGGCCGAATGCTATGCCCGACAGTATGTTGTTGGACTTGTTGTCGACTAGCTCCAGCTTGATGTGCTCTTGTCCGCGACCCACGACCTTGCTGGTGCCGTAGTCATAGACATTGTGTGTGCTGAACAGCGGCTCGGGGTTCTGCGGCCCAAAGGGGCGGAGCTTCTTCAGTTCGTTGAAAAACTGCGTGGTGACGGTGGAGAAACTCAGTTCGGACTCCACATCAAGCGAAGCCGTTGTCTGCTCGTCTTCAATGTGTTGTTCCACATAGTCTTCAAATCGCTGTATGAACTCCTTGATGTGTTCCTCCTTGAGCGTCAGCCCCACCGCATAGGTGTGGCCACCGAAGTTTTCGAGCAAATCCTTACAGCTCTCAATGCCCGAGTAGATATCAAATCCTGCCACCGATCGCGCCGACCCCGTGAGGTTCCCGCTTTCGTCGAGGGCAAGCACTACGGTGGGGCGGTAGTATAGCTCCGTCAGTCTAGAAGCCACGATGCCTATGACTCCCTTGTGCCACTCCTTGTTGTAGACCACTATGCTGCGCCGGTCGTCAAGGTTCTTTATCTTGTCGACAATGGCGTTGGCCTCTTCCGTCATGTGGCGGTCGATGTCTTTGCGCGCCTCGTTGTAGGTGTTGATGCGGTTGGCCTTCTCTATGGCTAGCGTGAGGTTTTTCTCTATGAGCAACCCGATGGTTTCCCCTCCGTTTTGGATGCGCCCTGAAGCGTTGATGCGCGGACCTATGCGGAAGATGATGTCGGGCATGCCTATCTCCTTGTCCTGCAGTCCACACACGTTGATGATGGCTTGCAGACCAACGCTGGGGTTAGAGTTAAGCTGCTTGAGTCCGTGGTAGGCCAAGATGCGGTTTTCGCCCAACACCGGCACCAGGTCGGCGGCTATGCTCACCGCACACAGTTCCAATAGTGGCGTGAGCCTATTGAACTCAATGCCGTTGTCGAGCGCAAAGCCTTGCATGAGCTTGAAGCCGATGCCGCAGCCCGACAGCTCATGGTAGGGGTAGGTCTCGTCCTTTCGTTTGGGGTCGAGAATGGCATAAGCCGGCGGCAGTTCGTCGTCGGGTACGTGGTGGTCGCACACTATGAAATCTATACCGTGTGCCTGGGCATAGGCTATTTCTTCATTTGCCTTGATTCCGCAGTCAAGGATGATTATGACTCTCACTCCGAGGCTTATTGCACGGTCAATAGCCTTGAAACTAACACCATATCCGTCTTCATAGCGGTCTGGTATGTAGTATTCGACGTTGGAATAGAATTCCTGGAGGAATTTGTAGACCAAAGTCACAGCCGTGCAGCCATCGACATCATAGTCGCCGTAGACCAATATCTTCTCTTTCATGCCTATGGCTTGGTTGATGCGTCTCACGGCCTTGTCCATATCCTTCATTTCGAATGGATCGTGGAGGTCGGTGAGCCGTGGCGAGAAAAACCTTTTGGCCTGGCGCGGGGTGCGAATACCCCGCTTGAAGAGTATTGTGCCTACGGTGGGATTGATGCCAATCTCGGCAGCCAGTCGGTTAGCTGCTTCCTGGTTTTGTGGTGTGAGAGGTTGGTACTTCCATTTGTAGGTCATTTATATGTGTTTTATTATTGGCGTGGCTTGGCGTTGCTCCTCGCTCAGCTTGTCGGGCAACGGCTCAATCTGCATTGTCTGCAAACTCAATCTGCGTTCTAAGCAAACTTAATCTGCATTCTTGGCAAATGAGTATGTAAAGGTAGGGTATTTTTTTGTAACACGATGAGTGTAGGTATTAAAAACTTTAAAAATTGACATCTTGTTGCCCAAAGGCTTTGGTCGAAAAACAAGAGAGCCAGCAAACTGGTTGTTGCCAGTTTGCTGACTCTCGTAAAAAGAGATTGGCTTCTCTTCTCTCGGGTTGTTTGTTATGCGAAGAGGAAATCCTTGCCCGTAGGCTTATTTCAAACCAAGTTTCTTGGCGATTTTCTCTGGTATGGCATTCTTGTTGATGAGGATGTTCATAGTCTTGTAGGCTGCATAGGCCTTAGAGATGTAGGCAAAGCCTTTGTATTTGCCGTAGAGTCCCCAAGAATTCTTCATCATGTAGTATTCCTTGCCGTTTTGGTCTTTGGCGATGCCATAGATAATCATGCCGTGGTCGTCGGTTGTTTCCCAGTTGTCATAGGCTTCCTGACGCAACTCCTGAGTGATGACCATTTCGCCGCTTTCAGATATGGTGGGGTTCTTGCCGCCAGTCTTGCCAATCCAGCGTTCCTGGTCGCTGCCCTCGGTGCTTTGGTTCTTTTTGGCGTTAACAGGCACGTTGGCTATGGAGCTGCCGTTGCGGCCGAAGTAACTCTCGCTGACGTCGGCGCCCCAAGCGAAGGCATAGCCGTTGTTGACAGCGTAGTCCATCACCTCCATAAACTCGTCGAGGGGAAGATTGTAGCTGAGTCCCCAGCGCCAGTTGTCTTGTACCTCTATTACAAACTGAGAGTAGAATGGATGGTGAGTGAACGAGGTGAGGCTTACGTAGTCGTCCCAGTCGAGACCTAGGCTTGTGGCAAAGGTTTTGGGAGTGTATTTCTTGCCTTCATATTTGAACTCTTCGGGCAGTTCGCCGAGGTAGGAGTCATAGATGGACTTTAGACCTTTTTTCCAGCAGGGGCTCAGAGTCTTGGGAGCACCCTCACCTGTGAGGCTCTTGACGTAGCCAGTGGCCACCTTGTCGAGTTCATTGTGGTTGAAGAGGGTGTCGCCATAGAGGCTGCCGGCAGGCACTGTAGCACTCTCGGGGCAGAGACCATAGTTCTTGGCGCAGTAGACTACATCATAGAAGCTGCCGCCTTGGGAGAAGCTGACGTCGCCATGCATGCGCACGTTGGCTTCTGCGCGGTCCATCATGGTGTGGTGTACCACGAAAGCTTCGCTGAGGTCGTAGGTCTTGCCCGTCTTGCGCAGAATCTCTGACTCAAAGAAGCCGAGCGACGAGAAGCACCAGCATGTGCCCGAGCGGTTTTGGTTCTTGACCGAAGTGATGGGAGCCTGTTTGATTACCGTGAAGGTGGGTTCTTCTTTCTCCTTGTCTTTGTCTTTTTTCTCCTGAGCGTTGGCTGAGAGGTTTAAGCTCAGCATGGCGATGGCAAGGAGTGATGCGAATGATGTTGTGAATTTCATTTTATTTGATTTCTGTTAGTTAATGTTGTTTCGAATTCGTGTTGATGTTGTAGAGCTGCTATGTGAGAGCTGCATTGACGTGGTGGCATCAGGAGAAGTGGAACTCCTGTACATATTTCTCCACGTCGTCGGCATGATAGGGTATGGTGTCGCGACCAAGGAAGCGGGCTCCCGCTTCGGTCACCAACACATCGTCTTCTATGCGCACACCGCCGAAGTCCTTATACTTCTCAATGGCATCGAAATTGAGGAAGTCGCTGTTGATGTTGTTGGCTTTCCAGTTGTCGATGAGGTCTGGTATGAAATAGATACCAGGTTCGTCGGTTACAACAAATCCTTTTTGCAGGCGACGCCCCATGCGCAGGCTGGCTGTGCCAAACTGCGTTGAAGGTCTTATCTCGTCGTCATAGCCTACGTTGGTTTGTCCGAGGTTCTCCATGTCGTGTACGTCCATGCCCATCATGTGACCCAGTCCGTGGGGCAAGAATAGGGCGTGAGCCCCGGCTGCCACGGCTTCGTCGGTGTCGCCTTTCATCAGTCCGAGGTCTTTGAGTCCATTGGTGATGAGGCGGCATACGTCCATGTGGACGTCATACCACATCACGCCTGGTTTGGCCTTTTCCAAGGCGAGGTCGTGAGCCTTTTCGACTATGGTGTAGATGTCGCGCTGGCGGTGGGTGAATTTGCCGCTGATGGGAGTGGTGCGCGTGTGGTCAGAGCAGTAGTTGTTGACGGTCTCGGCTCCAGCGTCAACAAGGAGGAGCCTGCCGGCCTCCAAGTAGTTCATTTTGGGTGCACCGTGGAGTATTTCGCCGTGCATTGTCACGATTGACGAGAACGACACTTTGCAGCCCAAGGCGTTGGCGATGCCGTCGATGGTGCCACCTATGAAGTGTTCGGTCACTCCGGGCTGAGCGAGCTTCATGGCGGTGGTGTGCATCTTGAAGCCTATGGAGCAGGCGCGCTCAATCTCTTTGATCTCCTCATCACTCTTGGTGGAGCGCAGTGTCACGATGGCCTTTATCAGCTCTGTGGAAGCTGCGTTCTTCTGCTCTGCTGGCTTGATGCCGAGCAATTCTTCTAGCAATATCATGTGGTCGTGGCGGTAGGGTGGCAGGAAGTGAATCTTCTGTCCCTTTTGCTGTGCAGCTGCCGTGAGCTCTGCCAGTTTGGCAAAGGGGGCTGATTCTGCCACTCCCACTGCGTCTGCCATGTCGCTTACGCTCTCCACGCTGCCAAACCACACGATGTCGTCGATATCAATGTCGTTGCCAACGAGATATTCCTTGTCATTGTCGATGTCAATGATGCCAGCCAGTCCGTCGCGCATGGCTCCAAAGAAGTAGAGGAAGCTGCTGTCCTGGCGGAATGTGTAGCAGTTGGATGGGTAATTGGCTGGGCTTTCGTTGTTGCCCAATATGATGACGAGCCCGCTGCCCACAAGTTCCTTGAGGGCGTGGCGTCTGTCAATGTAGGTTTCTTTGCTGAACATATTCTGTTGTTTTTTGGTCTGCCGTGCGAATTTACAACAATATTCTGTAAACGAGATTTTTCCCGCCGAGAAATGTCGCCGTCGTCATTGCGGCAGGGTGTCGTATGCCCGTTTCAGGTCGCCCAAAGCTTCGAGCAGCTCTTGGCGCGGCAGGGCTACGTTGAGCCTCATGAACATGGTGCCGTCGTGGCCGAACATGCTGCCCTCGTTTAGGAACAGGTTGGCACCGTTGAGATAGAAGTTCACTAGCTCCTGCTCGCTGTTGAAGGGCAACTCTCTGTTGTCCAGGAAGACGAGGAACGACGCTTCAGTCTTCATAGGCTTGATTTTGGGGCAATTCTCAGCGAGAAACTGCTCCACTAAGGTGATATTGTCCTTGACGTAGCGCAGCATCTGGTTGAGCCAGTTTTCGCCCTCGTCCGTATAGCACGCCTGCAGGCAGTCGTAGGCAAAAGCATTGCCCACTGTCACGTCTGCCCTCTCCAGAAAGTCGTAGAACCTGGTGCCCAACTCGCTGTTGAGGGTGAAGCAATAGGAGGTCACGATGCCCGGCATGTTGAAGGTCTTGCTTGGCGCCATGAAGGTGATGCTATTGGATGCAGCCTCGTCCGAAATTTTGCAGAAGGGTATGTGTGTGTGGTCAAGGTGCGTCATGTCGGCATGGATTTCGTCGCTAAGCACCAGCACGTTGTGTTGTTTGCATAGGTGAGCCAACTTGGCGAGCTCCTCTGGCTTCCACACGGTGCCACCGGGGTTGTGTGGGTTACACAGCAGCATCATCTTGCAGCCGGGCAGCTTCTTCTCGAGGTCTTCGAAGTCCATCTCGAAGCGTCCGTTGACCATCTTGAGCGAGCTCTCCACCTTAGTTCGTTCGTTGACCTCGATGATGTGGTGGAAGGGGTGGTAGACGGGAGTCTGGATGAGTATCTTGTCGCCCTTTTCGGTCAGTGCGCAAATGGCGTGGTGCAGTCCTGGCACTATGCCGGCTATGAAGTGTATTTGGTTCTCGTTGAGTTCCACGCCGTAGCGGTGTCCCAACCAGCCAATGATACTGTCGAAGTATTGTTTGGAAGGCGCCGTGTAGCCCAGTATCTTATAGTCGAGCCGCTTGTTGATGGCCTTGTATACAAAAGGAGGGGTTTCGAAGTCCATGTCGGCTATCCAAAGGGGACGTACGTCCTTTTTGCCGGTACTCTCGATTATGGAGTCCCACTTCATGCAGTCGGTGCCGATGCGGTTTATGTGTTGGTCAAAATTGTAGGTTTTCACTGTGCTTAGTTTTTTTTGGTTGTTTGGCCTATGAGATAGCATAGCGTGGCCGCTGCCATGCCGTTGATTGAAGGAATTCCCCATGTCACGAGGTTGGCCACCACGGCACCTACCACTACGCCGGCTACCGCCCAGAGGTCAATGGTCTTGCCCTGTTCCCACGAGGCTTTGTTGCGGTTGGCAAAATAGCCCACGATGAGGATTATGCCCACAGGTGGAAGGGTGCAGTTGAGAATGTTGAGGTAGCCGCAGAAATTGTTGTAGAGCCACACGGCTGCAATCATGCCGATGGTGCCGCTGACGAGTACCATAGGACGCTTCTTGGTGCTGAAGATGTTGGCCAGACCAAGACCTGTGGAGTAGAGGGCATTGTCGTTGGTCGTCCAGATGTTGAGTCCCAACACGAGTATGGCGGCATAGAAGAGGTTGAGGTTTATCATCACGTCAAAGATGTCGTTGCCGCCCACATAGATGTAGCTGACGGCTCCAAAGAGGAACATCAGGCTGTTGCCTATGAAGAAGGCTATGATGGTGATGATGCAGCCCACCTTGCCCGACTTGGAGAATCGTGAGAAATTGGGAGTGGCGGTGCCGCCGCTGATGAAACTACCTATGACCAGCCCGGCGCCGGCAATGACCCCCATGGTCTTGCTGCCCAGGTTGAACTGCTCTACCAGTCCGTGGTCGCCTTGCATGGCAGCCATCACCATGGCCACCGTGCCTAGTATGGCGACACAGGGCACAGCGATATAGCTGATAATGGCCAAGCCCTTAATGCCGAAATAAGCTGACGAAATCATGCAGATGCCGGCAATGGCCACCATGGAGTAGATGGCCAGCTGACTGTCGCCAAATGCCACTTTGGCAATGGGTATGGCAAACATGGCCAGACCGACACCAAACCACCCAGTCTGCGTCAGGCTTATCATGGCGCTGGGCAAGTAGCTTCCCTTGGTGCCAAACACCTTGATGGCCAGCAGGTCTAGGCTTAGTCCGCTCTTGGCTCCGATGTAGCCCAAGGCTCCGGTGTAGGCCCCCAGAATGATGCCGCCCAAAATCATGGCGGTCACGAAGTTGGTGAAGTTGAGTCCTTTGGCCATTTCTTGCCCCACCCACATGCTGGCGGAGAAGAATGTGAAGCCCATCATGATCATGAAGATGCTCAAGTTGCTCTTGCGCGCACTGGGGCTTACTGTGGTTGATTGAAAGTCGATGTCTGTGTGTTGTGTACTCATTGTCGTATGGTTATTTTTTGTATTTTTCAAATGCTTGGGTTATCTCCTGCAAGCGCACCTCGGCTATGTGCTTGAGGTTGCGCTTGTGGTTTTTCAGGCGGAATGTCTCCTCGTTGCTGTAGATGGTCTTGAGCGTCTCGTCGTCAGCTGTTTCGTCCACTGCGTAGTGGTTTATAGCCAGCCATTCCTCATAGGACGAAGGCGACGGATAGCCTATCTTCTCATCAACAAAAGCCTTCATGTTGACACCGTCAGCCACAGCCCTGATGTCGCGCCAATATTCCAGCACCTCGTCGCAGTGCTCCGGAATTTCGTAGCGACGTGCGCCGCCGTCATAGATGATGCATTTCTCAAAGATGGCATTGTCGTTTTTTAACACCGCCTGGCGATATTCGGGTGCCAACACCGAGTTGTTCCAGTAGAAGTCAATGGAGGGCACGTTGACGCCAGTAACGCCGCGAGTCTTATAGACACTGAAAATGCCCTCATAGAACACGCAGGTGAATCCTTCAAATTCGGGCCAGTGCTGCCTTATCTGCTCCGTGAAGGTCTCCATCAGGTCAAACGCCCGTGTGCCGCCAATGGTGAAGAATATCACACGGCGCAGTTTGGCTCCACGCTTCCTGTATTTGTCTAGAATATAGTCAAAACACAGCTTGAGAGTGTCGCCCGTGGCGATGATGTCGCCTATGACCATCGTGCCGTTGTCCACGATGTTGTATTTCTGATACTTAATGTCCAGCCCCTTGATTTCCTTGTTCTGGATAATTCTTTCGCACGAAAGGAAATTGATATTGTCAACCTGTATGCCAGCCCTGAAGCAACTCTCTTCAACCGAGTAGTTCAGGCCGCCGCGCAGTATGGTCAGAATGTCGACACTGTCCTGCAACCCCTGGCTCACGAAGTATTTCAGAGCCTCCACGGTTGGGGGCATCGTGTCGAGATAGGTCTGGAATCCTACTTCTTCAGGGCTCATCAGCAGCCGGCGCGACCCCTCATAGGAGGCCACGAAGTAGTTGTTGAGAAGTTTGGGCGTGTCGAGTTTGTATAGAGTCACGTCTTCGGAACGTGTGACCAAAGTCAGTCGGGTATTGTCCAAATAGTTGTCCATAGTGTTGAGTTTGTATTATCCTGTTGTGGTTACAAGCTGCGAATATAAACATATTTTCAAAATTTTTCCGTTTTTTTATTGCGGAAACGATTTTTTGGCGGTCAATGCGCAAAGAATACTGCCAGTCTCAAGCTGTTTGCAGCTTTGTGTGCAACCTTTTCGCCCTGATTTTTGTTGACGCGACGATGGCGCTTCCGCCGAAATTGATAAACGTCTCGGGCGAAACCGATATCAATTTCCGCGGAAACGGATAATAATTTCGGCGGAAACGCCCGCATCTGCTCAACCTTTTTCTTGACTGCGTGGGCTGGCTTGTGGGTTTTGCTGTCTTTTGGGTTTTGCCAGACTGTTGCAATACGGGAAAAAGCACTAAATTTGCTGAAAACATGATGATGGTGAAAAACGATTTCTGCGACCGGCTGGCTACGCTGCTTCGCCGACAGCCTTACGACAAGGTGTTTCACAAGGAGCTTTATGGCATATTGCGCCTTGTCTGTGAGGACGTGTGTCCGGCGGGTGCGGCGTGTTCTGACTTCTTCTCGCTGCTGGAAGTGGTGTGCAGCAGCCACCACATAGCCCAGCCTATGGTCAATGGGCTTCAGTCGCTGCGCCGCAAGTCGAGCAGCCCCGACCTCGTGACCGAAGATGTGTTCAGGGCCGACGCACGCTTGCTGGCAGAGTTTATAGCCCAGGTCTACAAGAAATCGGTCCCCCAGGATCTGCTTGGTCTGTTGTCGGCCGAAGGGGACTGTGACGGCGAGAAGTGTGTCGAGCCGCCCACCGTGGCTGATGGGCAGCAGCAGTTTGGGTTGCTTAGGGTGAGGGTAGTGGGTGTCGACGGAACTTGTGTCGAGGCCAGAGCTGACAGCGATGCGCTCGGTGGCATCATTCGTGTAGATTGCAGCAGGGCTGGTGTTGACGGCAGTATGACGTATGTGGCAGGGATAGTTCACGAGGGGTCGGTACTCAATCTGCTTGATGTCAGTGTGGCGCCCAGTGGCGAGTGCTATGCCCGATGGATTGTCTTTGAACCCGACTATCTGGTGTCGCCGTCAGACGTGGCGGCGGTGTTTGACCTGCAAGGTGCTTCGCCCTACAACTATTATATAAGGTTATTCGCACAGTCGGAGATGTCGCTGCCATTGTTTATAGGTATCGCTTCGGGAGTGTTTCTTGACGACCTCCTGGCAGAGGCGCAGAGCGGTGGCGAGACAGTGACCTATGCGTCGTCGGTGCAGAAGGTGTTTGCAAAAATGCCTATAGAGTTCTCGCTATTCATGGCTGATGCTGCCAAGGCTACGGCGTTTCATCGTGAATCGGCATGGCAGTTTGACAACATTCGCCGTCTGCTGCGCGACAAGATCAATGCCACTGGAGGCTTCTGTCTGCAGGAGTCGCTGCTGGAGCCTTCGCTTGTGTGTCCGCAGGCGGGACTGGCGGGGCGCATGGACTTCATGGAAAGCGACGGCAGCCAGCTCATTGAGCACAAGAGTGGCAAGCGTGATGAGTTTTGGGGCACTGGGCGTGAGCCTCACTTGGTGCAGCTCATGCTCTATCGGGTGATGATAGAGCTCTCCATGGGGCTTAGTCCAGACGATATCCATGCTTATTTGCTCTATTCGCGCTATGCCGATGGGCTGATGAGCGAGCAACCGACCCAAGACCTGCTCTATCGCGCCCTGGAGATGCGCAATAGGATTGTGGGCATGGCGGAGCGTATTGCCAACGGTGAATTGGGGGCTGTCATGACCGAAGTGACGACCGACGACCTACGCATCAATCAGATTAGCGATAAGCTGTGGGACGCTTATATAAAGCCGCGACTCGACCGGGTGTTGCGACGCTTTGCCGATGGCGGCTCGAGCGTGGCCTGTAACTATGCAGAGAGGTTCTGCGCCTTCCTGATGAAGGAAAACTGGTATGCCAAGACGGGCAACCCTGCCAAGGGAACCCACGGATATGCCGATTTGTGGAACTGCCCTGCCATGGAGAGGGCTGCCAACGGCGATATGCTTGCCGGACTGACCATAGATCGCTTGGTGAGCGCTGGCGACAGGATAGAGTCGATAGTGTTCACGTTGCCCCAAGACGAATATTGCCAGCAGACCAACTTTAGGCTGGGTGATGCCGTGCAGTTCTATAGTTATGGCGACAAGCAACCCAACGTGTCGAGTCAGTATACATTCAGAGGCCGTCTGACTGCGCTCTCGCCAGTGGAGGCGGAGGTGGCTCTTGCCAATCCCCAGCACCGATTGTCGCTCTTGAGCAACTCTCCCGACAGGCATTTTGCCATAGAGCACGACCATATCGACTCTGGCAACACCGTGCTGTGTCGCAGTCTGTTTGGCTTTATGGAGATGCAGGTGGAGCGGCAGAACAACTTCTTGCTCTCCAAACTGCCCGAGCGGGGTGAGACTAATCCCTTGCGTGGCGACTATGGTAGCTTCAACGACTTGGTGGCGCAAGAGAGGGCTTCGAGCGAGTGGTTTCTCGTGATAGGACCGCCGGGGTCGGGCAAGACCTCGCGCGCCTTGCGCTATATGGCTGAAGAGGAACTGAGAGCCGCATCCCACACTCGCATCATGCTGCTGGCTTACACTAACAAGGCTGTCGACGAACTGTGTGGCATGTTGGAGAAAATCATAGCCGACACACCCCAGTTGCTCAACGACTATCTACGCTTGGGGCATTCCGTAGTGGCTTCGCCGGAGTATCGCCATCGCATGCTCGACAGCAGGGTGGCAGACGGGTGTGGCAAGGCAAGCGAAGTGCGCCGTCTGCTCGAACAAACACGAGTGGTAGTGGCAACGGTCAGCACCATGTCGCAACAGTCGGCTCTGCTGGGTGCTTTTGACTTCGAGGTGGCGTTTGTAGATGAGGCATCGCAGATTCTTGAACCCTACATGCTGCCCGTCTACACGCAGGGCAGGATAGGGCGCTATGTGTTGGTGGGCGACCAGAAGCAGTTGCCCGCCGTGGTCATGCAGAACCGTGACGAGGCAGCCGTAGCCGACGATGAGCTAAATAGCATTGGAATACACAACTGCTCTGAGTCGCTCTTCTGCCGCATGCTCCACCGCTTTGTGTCGGCAGGGCGCAATGACCTCTACTGCCAGATAAGGGCGCAGGGGCGTATGCACCCCGACTTGTTCAGGTTTGTCAACGCTCGCTTTTATGGCAACACCCTTGAATGTGTGCCCCTTGAGCACCAACGGCGCAGCATCGAGTCGCTCTATCCAGTCCTGCCCTCGCAGGCGGGTGGCAATGACCTTGTGGACCGACTGACGCATAATAGGGTGGTGTTTCTGGACTGTCTTCCCATCGACGATGGGCTCAACGACAAGGTTAACCTGGCAGAGGCCCAGGTGGTGGCTGAATGTGTGGCCACGCTGCGTAGCCTCTATGAGGCCAATGGTCGCACGCTCAATGCCGATGACGTGGGGGTGATAGTGCCCTACCGCAACCAGATTTCGATGATAAAGGCATGTCTGCGCCAGATAGTGCCTAGCGGCTTGCCCGACCTCACGATAGACACGGTGGAACGCTACCAAGGTTCGCAGCGTGACATTATTATATATTCGCTGACGGCACGACATGCCTCCCAGATGAAGTTTCTCACGTCGTCGGTCTACAATGAGAACGACGGGCTCTATGACGGAGACTATCCCGTAGACCGCAAGCTCAACGTGGCTCTCACCCGGGCGCGCGAACAGATAGTGGTCATAGGCAACAGGCAGCTGGTGGAGCAGTCGCCGCTTTTCAAGGAACTTATCGACGGCTGCGCCAACTGACCCGATTTGTGTACAGATGATTGCGGCAACAATTCTTTAATGACGTAAAATGACCGTTTTCATGAAAAAAACGTTATCTTTGCATTTCAACTTTTACGATTGTGAAAAGTTGGGACTTGTGCTAAAGAAAAACCTGATAAAACATATATTAATAGGAATCATGAAGAAATTTTCAACCTTAGCAGCGGGCTTGGCATTAAGCCTGCTCATGGCGCTGCCGCAGAACATGGCAGCCCAGTCGTATCAGACCAAATGGCACTGGAACGAGGGAACCATCGAAGTGGAGTCTCCCGCCCGTCCAGCTGGTCAGAAGGACGTTCTCAACCTCGCCTTGCCGGCAGAACCCGTAGTGCGTGTGGCCTTTGTAGGTCTCGGCATGAGAGGTCCTGGCGCAGTAGAGCGTTTTACCCATATCAACGGTGTGCGCATCGTAGCACTGTGCGACTATGAACCGAGCCGTGTGGAGAATTGCCAGAAGATTCTGAAGAATGCCGGACTTCCCGAAGCAGCTTCATATTCGGGTGCCAATGGCTACGAAGAGCTGTGCAAGCGTTCTGACATCAACTTGGTCTATGTGGCTACCGACTGGGACCACCACTTCCCCGTAGCAAAGTGCGCTCTCGAAAATGGCAAGAACACAGCCATCGAGGTGCCCTCAGCCCTCAACTTGCAGCAGTGCTGGGACCTCGTTAACCTCGCTGAGCAGAAGCAGCTCCACTGCATGATTCTGGAGAACTGCTGCTATGACTGGTATGAGATGAATGCCCTCAACATGGCGCAACACGGTGTCTTCGGCGAAGTGCTCCGCGCAGAAGGTGCCTATATCCACAACCTCGATCAGTTCTGGGACTACTATTGGAAGAACCCAGACGGATCTGACCCCGACAAACTGGGCTGGCGCATGAAGTATAATAAGCAGTATCGTGGCGACCTCTACGCTACTCACGGTCTTGGTCCTGTAGCTCAGGCACTCGACATTCATCGTGGTGACCGCTTCACTACGCTGGTAGCTATGGATACCAAGAGCAGCCACGGCAAGGAATATGTGGAGAAGAAGACCGGCCGCGAGTGCAACGATTTCCGCAGCGGTGACCACACCACTACGCTCATGCGCACCGAGAACGGCAAGGTGGTTGAAATTCAGCACAACGTGATGAACCCTCAGCCCTACAACCGCCTCTATAAGCTCACCGGCACTAAGGGCTACGCTACCAAGTACCCAGAACCTCACTTTGCTCTCGACGCTTCCACCCTCAAGGATGCTGGCGTGCCTGCAGCCGACAATATCAATAGCCATGAGTTCATGTCGGCTGAGCAGCAGGCTAAGCTCGAGGCTAAATACATGCACCCAATTCTTGCCAAGTATGGCGAAATGGCTAAGGAAGTGGGCGGCCACGGCGGAATGGACTTCATCATGGATAGTCGTCTCGTCTACTGCCTGCAGAATGGTCTGCCACTCGACCTGGATGTCTATGACCTCGCTGAATGGTGCTGCCTCGGCGAACTCGGTGCCTTGTCAATGGATCACAACTGTGCAGCTGTGACCTTCCCTGACTTCACTCGTGGCAACTGGAACAAACAGAAGGGCTTCAAGCACGCTTATGCTACTCCTGAGCAGGAAGCACAGACTGCCGCCATTGCAGAGGCCTACACCCAGACTCTCAAGACCAAGGGTGCTGACGCTGCTGAGAAGGAACTCAAGAAGATGCTTAAGAAACTCAACTCCATCAAGAAGTAAGAAGTAGACACCTTGGATGTGTGAGGTGTCGCAAGTTTTCTGACAGACGTTTTGATTGCATCGTTGAGATGCGTTGCAATATCGCCAGATTAGGAGACACTACACAACACATTATTTAATTTATTTGGGAGGCCGAAATCATGTCACGCTGACACGGTTTCGGTTTCCTTTTTTTTGTCTTTTGCATCTTTCAGATGCCCTAAAATTGCTGTTGCGTAGTGTTCGCACGATTGTGTTTTTTGGGCCGAAAATACATCGCCAAAATCAATTTTCGACACCTAAATCACTCTCGGGGCATGTGGAACAGCTTTTTTTGCGCTTTTCTGAATTAAAAATCGTGTTAAAAAGCCCAAATATCTAAAAAAACACGTAAATTGCAATTCAAAACCGAAAACAACGAGATAAAACGACAAAAAAGTATAAATTATTATGAAGATTAAAAAAGTCTTGATTGCATTTGCCCTCCTGGCTGGAGCCGTTGGCTTTGTTGGCTGCCAGGATAAGGTCGATGAGTCAGATATCTACACCTTCAAGGGTCAGTTGATGTCAGACTGTCTTGACCAGACCGAGAACTTGTCGAAATTCAGTTATTTGACAAAGCGCGTGAGACTGAGTGACATGTCAGAGTCAACGGTGCACGACTTGCTGTCGGCACGTGGCAACTTTACGTGTTTTGCACCTACTGATGATGCGATACAGGCCTATCTGGATTCGCTTTACAACACTAATGACTTTGACATCACTCTGACGCCTGACTCAACAGCGGAGTACATTGTCAACAACTGCCTCATAGACCACGACAACAGTGATGCGCTGCTCTCTACATCTTTCGAAGAGGGCACGCTGGAGACACAGTCGTTTGCCGGTCGCTTTGTGACCATCAATTTTGACACTCTCGACGGAGGAACCTATGTCGACAAGTATTCGCGCATCATCAACCGCGACATCGAGGTAGAAAACGGTATTGTCCACTTGGTCAACAAGGTGGTGGCTCCTACTACGTCTAACCTCGGTGCGCTGATTGAAGCCACGCCCTACCTGCAGGTGTTTGCAAATCTGCTCAAGGTAACCGGTTATGATGAAGTGTTGGCTTCGTCGTTCCGCGACATGGACTATGAGAAAAATCACCCCGAAACGGGACTCGGCACTCCTACCGAGACTGGCGACAAACAGGTGCCTTGCCCTGACCACCGCGATCTTGGCTACACCGTGTTCGTGGAAGTCGACAGCTTGTTTGAGAAGAAATTCGGATTCAAGGTGGAGAAGAGCGAAAATGGTCGCGTAAGCAACTGGAGCGAGATATTGTCTATTATCGAGAACAAGTGTAAGGAGTATTATCCCGACGCTACGAGCGATGACTACAAGAGCGATGACAACGCCGTGCGTCAGTTCGTAGGCTATCACATCGTTGATCGCGCGATTCCCTATAACCTCATCAATGTGCACTACAATGAGTATGGATTTGGCTACAGACACACTGAAAACCTCTCCATCGACACCTGGTGCTACTATCCGACTCTTGCGAAAAACCGCATCATGAAGATTATGGAAGGCAAGCAAATCAACGGTAAGCGCATCAACCGCTATGTGTCGGAGCGTGACCCCAAAAGCTACCAAGAGGTCACAGTGCCCCGTCAGGGAATCTTGCTGAATAACTATGGTGAGAACTCTGCCCTCAATGGCTATTTCTACACCATCAACGACATCTTGGTCTATGATGATGACGTGCCCAACAAGGTGCTCAACGAGCGTATGCGCTATGACATCTGCGACTTGCTGCCGGAGCAGATGACTTCGGGCTTCCGCAGAATCACCGAAGGCAATTCGCTCAAGGGCTTGAATATACCTAACGGATATTTCGAAAACATGACCTTCACCAGCGAGAGTCGTGTGGTTTACCTCAGTGGCTACTCTCTCACATGGGAGAACTACCAGGGTGACGAATACAACATCGTGGGTCAGTATGACGTGACCCTCAAGTTGCCTCATGTGCCCTACTACGGAACCTACGAGATTCGCCTCGGTTTGCAGAACACCGTCTCACGCGGTATGTGTCAGGTTTACTTCGGCACCAACAAGAATAATCTTGAGGCAACGGGATTGCCTATCGATATGCGTATCTACACTAACCACGACCTTACCGGTTTCGAAAAGGATGACTCTGAGGGCGACGAAGACGTCAACACTGAGACCGAGAAACGCATGCGTCTTAAGGGCTACATGAAAGCTCCTAAGTATTATGGCTCGGCAAGCACCTCTGCTGTTACCAAAAACTGCCGCGACAACGAGCGCGTGTTCAGAGGTATAATCTACACTGGAACTCTTGACCCCAACGAAACTTACTACATGCGCTTCAAGTCAGTGCTTGAAAACACTTCGACTCAGCTCTATCTCGACTATCTGGAGATTTGCCCGAAGTCAGTCTATTCAGGTGCTGTAGAAGAGGACAAATGGTAATCAATCACCACGCAGCCTATTGAGGCTGACGGATATTGCAACTCGGGCGACTGCAAAAATGACTGCAGCCGCCCGAGTTCTGTTTTTCGCACCCTGTTGTTGCCAGTCATTGAGAAGCTGTAAGTCAAGGCAGAGCGCATGGCTGCATATAAGCTGAGATGGTGGCGCTTCGGCTGCAGCGCAAGAGGAGGTGTCACTGAAAAATTTCTGTTTGCCTTTTGGGATTAGCGAAAGAAAACGTAAATTTGGATTGTATTACTTGCATAATGGGAGACAGTATGAAAACACTGACAGTATGCCGTGCCTCGGCTGGTACGGGCAAAACCTATACACTGGCATCACGCTATATCGCTTTGCTGATGGACGGTGACAACGTCTTTTTGTTCCGCAATATCTTGGCAGTCACTTTCACCAATAAGGCGACGGCTGAGATGAAGCAACGCATATTGTCTTATCTGTATATCATAGCGGAGGGCGATGATGGTGACACGGAACGCAGTGGTTTCATACAGAAAGTGCGCAGTTATATGCATAATAGCGTCAGCAAATCCGACGACGATTTGCGCAAAAAGTCGCGAGAGGTGTATCACGAAATCCTTGAGGACTATGACAATATGAAGATTGTGACCATCGACTCGTTCCTACAGACTCTTGTGGCGGGCATGGCGCAAGCTGTGGGCATAGCTACCTCGTTTAATGTGGTGCTTGACAAGACTCATGTCATTTCGACTGCTGTAGACGAAATCATGACAACCCACATTGATGATGATACGCAAACCAAGAATTTGCTCACAAAGTATGTGATTGAGCAGATTGGCGATGAGAAAGGGTGGGACATCAGGTCTAGCCTTATCAAGATGACCAACGATGTCTTTAAGGAGACTGTGCAGAGTGAGGACGAACAGATTCTCAATGCCACGACCATCAATTCTTATCGCGATGCGATTGTTAAGGCATATAGCAAGACTAAAGCCGAAATGCAGAAATTGTATAACAGTGTTTGCAACTGTGAGCGTGACGGGGAGATTGATAAAGGCCTACATTATTATAGCATGATAAGGCGTGTCAAGGAGTCTCTTGAGAACAAAGCTTCTTCTAAAGACCTTTTCAAAGGGCTTGGAACTAGTGATTGTAAAAAATTAGATGATTCGAATTTTTTGGCAAGAATCAACACACAAAATCCCGCACGGGCTTCTGAGGTGTTGTCGGCTTTGAGAAGTATGAACAAGTTGTGTAGTGAGATGAGGAAGAAGAGCCTTCTCTATAAAATCACCATAGAGCATCTCAATGACCTCATGATGATGGCTTCGGTGAAGAATCGCATAAGCATGAACCTTGAAGAGGCCAACAGCATATTGCTCGCTCGCACTGCCAGCGTGCTGTCGAAGAGCCTCAAGCCTGGCGATGCTGACTTTATCCTCGAAAAGGCTGGCATACGCTTCAAACACTTGATGATTGACGAGTTTCAGGACACATCCAAATTGCAGTGGGATGTCTTCAGGCTTTTGGCTGACGAGGTGCTGGGGTCGGGTGGCACGGTTCTGGTAGTGGGTGACATCAAGCAGAGTATCTATCGATGGCGCAACGGCGACTATCACATAATGGAGAATTTGGGAATGTCCAAGAATGAGCTGGGCGATTACTACGACGAGAAGTCTGAGGTGCTGACGCGCAATTTCCGCAGTCAGGCCAACCTGATGGATTTCAACCTGTCGCTGTTTAAGAAAATTACCGACCTAGACAATTTCCAAAAGTTTGCCAAACTCTATAAGGAAGGCAAGGACGGCTATTCGCTAGAGCGATTGGATGAGTTTCATAACTATGGAGAGGCCCACAACGGTTACGTGCAGTATATGGTGTTCCCTTATTATGCCAAAAAAAGCAAAGAAGTGACGGAGGGGCAGTGTGACAAGAAAAAAGCGGAGGTGGAGAAGCAGATAACCACGCAGATGTTTGCAGACATCAATATTCTGCTGTCAAAGGGAGCAAGACCTGCCGACATACTTATCCTTATAAAAAATAAAAAGGAGATTTCGCACATAATAGAGGCTTATCATGCATCGGGACTGGAAGAGAAGGGAGTCTCCTTGAATTCCAACGACAGTTTCCTGCTCTACAATTCGGAATCGGTACTGTTAATGGTAGCAGCCCTAAAGCTTATCTACAATAACGACATTATATCCAAAAACTTCCTGCTGGCTAATGGCAAAGATGTGAAAAGAGTGTTGGCTTGCGACAGACGCATGCCGCTCTACGAGATGGCGGAATATATTGTCAACATCCTTTTCTGCGATAAAGATAATCAAGTGTGTCTTGAAGATGTCGACTATGTGAACAGCTTCCTCGACAAGCTCCGCACTTATGTGGGCAGCTATGGAGCTGACGGCAGAGATTTCCTTTCAGTCTGGGACGATGAACTTCACAAGAGCTCAATCCCGGCTGCCAACACCGATGGCATACGCATCATGACCATTCACTCAGCCAAGGGCTTGGAAGCCCGCCATGTGTTTGTGCCGTTCTGCTCGTGGATGTTGAGCTCAGAAACCCATGATACAAAACTTTGGGTGAAACCGAAAGGTGATACGGGTGAAACCATAGTCAAGGCTCCTGTCAAGATTCCTGTTACATTTAAGTCGCAGATGAAAGATACCGCTTATGAAACCGACTATAATGCGGAGGTCGATGCTCAAGAGGTGGATAACCTCAATGTGCTGTATGTAGCTTTGACCCGTGCCGCCGACAACCTTTTCATCTATTCCTGGTTAAACTATAAATCGCTGAAGGCAAATCCGTACGCCACGGTGGGCGACTTGATTTTTGGATGCTTGGCTAATGAGAAGGTTGCATCTGGAAAGGCTCTGGAAGAAGAGTTAAAAGAAGTGTGGGATAAAAGCCAGAAAGACCTACCTGCATATGCCAAGTACTGCATGGGCGAACTTTATATCCGCCCTCCCAAGC
>CAVCAW010000024.1:36690-54988 GCA_963600315.1 Bacteroidaceae bacterium
CTCCCAAGCAGTCAAAGGCTGATAGCGGAGCTTCGCCCTTTGAATACAATTGCAGCGATGACGAGGTGACGAACCTGCACTATTATTCTACACGTGGCAATATCTCCTTCAGACAGTCACAAGAGTCAATGCTGTACAATCCAAACGATGAGAACAATCAGCGCCAGTCGCGTATCGATGCGGGCATATTGCGCCACAACATCTTGGCGGAGATAAAGACAAAGGATGATGCTGCCAAGGTTGTCGACAGGTTCTACACTAAGGGCTTGATTGAAAACAAGAATGCGGCTTCCGAAATATTCAACGAACTCAACGCTGCCTGGACTAAATGGCCACAAATGGCTGACTGGTTTGGCGGTGGGTGGAAGCTGCTGCGTGAAGTGACCCTTGTTTGTCCGCCAGACAAGGCCAATGGCTTCGAATGCAATACAGAGATGCGCCCCGACCGAGTCATGATAAAAGGCTCTAAGGCCGTAGTGCTTGACTTCAAGTTCGGAAAACATAATCACTCCAAGTATTCGCAACAGGTTGTGGGCTATGTCGGTGTGTTGCGCCTTATGGGCTATGACGATGTGGAGGGATGGCTGTGGTATGGCTTCGACAACGAACTTGTCAAGGTTTGCTGACAATATGGCAGTGAGAGTTATTTTAGTGAAAACACAATTGAAAACGATTAGATGGAATTCTTAAAGTTTGTCATTGAGGATTTATATAAGCGATTTGACGGACATCTTGAAAATGTGACCGTGGTGCTACCCACGCGCAGAGCCAGTTTGTTTGTGAAAAAGTATCTTGCGGAACAGGTGGGCGACAAGCCTATCTGTGCGCCTGAGTGTACCACCATGACCGATTTGTTTGACACTCTGTGTCCACTGAAGCCTGCTGACGAAATCAAGACGGTGTGTCTGCTCTATGATATCTATAAGCAAAAGATGTCAAATATCTCTATTCCCGGTCATCAGTTGACTCTCGACAATTTCTACAGTTGGGGTCGTCAGCTGATTTCAGACTTCAACAACATTGACAAGAACTACATAGACTCCAACGGAACGGACATTCTCAAGATTTCGGCAGAGGCTCATGAGTTTGACAAGGACAATCTCGACCCGGAAGTCAAAGAGCGTATCAGGAATCTTATGCGCGGTCACGTGGCTAATCAGATTGACAAGACCGACTATGAGGACTCGTTCAAAAAAATCTTTGAACAGATATGGAGCGCCTTGCCCGATATCTACACAGAGTTGTCGAAGATGCTGCAAAAGGAAAACTGTGCCCTTGAGGGGGCGCGCAACAAGTGGGTGGTGAACAATTTCGAAAACTTGTGGCGGGAGATGAACGACACGACGTTCGCCTTTGCAGGCTTCAACATACTGCTCGGCACCGAACGCAAGTTTATGCAGTTGGTCAAGAGAGAAGGCAAAGCGCTGTTCTATTGGGACTACGACCAGACTTTTCATGAGAGCGAGACGTATATTCCCGCCTATCACAACGTGGCGAACGATGTCGAGGAGTTTGGCGGAGAGTATGAGAAAACCTCGGATAACAATGAAAGAACCATCAATATCGTGTCCGCCAACTCGGCTAATGCCCAAGCGCGCTACGTACATGACTGGCTAATCAACAACCACAAGGAGGGACAGTCTTCGGCGGTTGTTTTGTGCGACGAAACCATGCTTCAGCCCGTGGTATTCTCCATTCCCGAGAAATTCTCGGAAAAGGTGAACATTACGAAAGGCTTCCCAATGAAAAACACGAGGATATATGCCCGCATATGCTCTTGGTTCAAAAATGCCAATACACCAGACAACCCAAATGTCATAGCAGACATACTGCATAACTTGAGAGACTTTATTGACAGAGAGTGGGAAAGCACTTGCAGTCAGTCTGCCCAATCGGAAGAAAGTTCTGCCGACACTTCCTACGAGTGGTATGAGATGCTTGACCGCGAATCTATCTTCCAGTCTCGTTGCATTGTTTCGCGTTTCATCAGCTTAGTGGAGGAAGGGGTGTTCAAGGAGGTGAAGGAGTTCTACACCATACGCAATTTGCTGACCGCACACTTAGGCATGGTGAGCATACCTTTCCACGGCGAGCCGATAACCGACGTACAGATTATGGGTGTACTCGAAACCCGAACACTCGACTTCGACAACGTGTTGCTTCTCAATGTAGAGGAAGGCGTAGTGCCTCAGTCGGGTCATGACCATTCATTCATACCTTACTATCTGCGCAAATACTATAATCTGACCACCCTCGACGACCAAGCACAGGTGTATTCCTATAATTTCTTCAGAATATTGCGCAGAGCCCATAATGTGACGTTGCTTTACAGTGAAGCCATGACATCCAACGAGCAAAAATCAATGTCGCGTTTCGTGATGCAGATTCTTGCTTCCAGCAATCTGCGCAAATATGTGACGAGATCCAAGCTTGTAACCTCTAGTGTCGCACGCAAGCCGGAGTCTCTGCCTTCAGCCGTTGAACCAGTTGCCAACGACAAGACAAGGCAACTCACCTCCTTCAGCAACTACAAGGAGAAGTTACTCAACAACAAAAAGAACCACCCCGAGCGACCTCTCTCACTTTCTCCCTCGGCTATCAACACCTATCTACGCTGCAAGCGGTCTTTCTTCATGAAGTATATGCTCGGTCTGAAGGAACCGGTCAACAGCGGCAATTTCCTGCAGGCGAATGAACTGGGAACTCTTGTCCACGAATCCGTACGTGCGGCATACAATACTATCACTGAGGGTAGGAGTGCGGGAACTATTATACCCCCCGATCTTATCAAAACTTTCTTGAAGAATCCTCTCAACATAGATCGGGCAATCTCCAAGGCTTACGAATCCATGAACAAGGACTACTATTTGCGAAACACAGCGCCACGCACTGGCTCCGCTGTAGTTCCCGCAAAGATACCGGAATTCTATGTTATCAGTGACCACCCGATAGAAACCTCTGTGGCAAAGCAGTATCTCCGAAATGTCCTTGAAAACGATTGCCAGCTGAAGAATTTCAGAATTTTAGGAAACGAGTTGGAGTGTTATGCCACAATCAGTATCACTGGTGTGGGCGATATCAAGGTTGGAGGAATGATTGACCGGCTTGACATGGTGGAAGAAGCCGGCAACCCGTTGATTCGCATAGTGGACTACAAGACGGGGCGTTATGATGAGAAGAAGATGAAGGCCGATAACATAGACCAACTCTTCGAATCGGGAACAGAACAAGGCTACGTGTTGCAAACTATGATTTATAGTCTTGCGTGTGTTGAGAATGCGCAGCTTGCTGCCGAGCTTGGAAAGTTGCCAGTCAAACCTCAGCTGTTGTTTACCCAAAAGAAACTTTCAAATTTCAATCCTGACATCATAATAGACAAGACTGCCGTCAAGGACTTTAGAGACTACAGAGACGACTTCGAAAACGGGCTGACTGACCTTGTGCGACAGATATTGGAAGAAACCGATTTCGAAATGATTCCCTGGAGCCCCGAAGACAGGCAAAGCTTGTGTAGAAGATGTCCTTTTACCGTGCTCTGTGGCAGATATACGGGCGACTAATAGCCGCTAGTAGTCTATCCCCAACTCCTTGATTCCACGCAACACGATGAGGATATAACACACTTCAGCATGTCCCTGAGCCTAATGCACACAACTCTCGCTTCGTGTAGTCTCCCCATATACTGTTTTGCCTGATTTCACAAGTGAGTTCCGGTGTTTACCGTGCCTAAATGCATCAAGCACCTTTGGAAGATTCTTCAAATTGGTCATCAAATCACCGACACAATGTGTCTGCACGATGAAAAATGACGACATAAAAAAGCCGTGAAAAATCAGATTTTTCACGGCTTTTTTTGCATCTTATGAGTTTGTACACTTATTTCGCATCAGTGCTGTTGAGCACAATCTTTAGTTTGTCTACGAATTCGTCGGCTTCGTCTTTTGTGAATGTCAATGGCGGAAGCAGACGCAGCGTGTTGGTGCCCGAACACCCGGTAAACACCCGCTGTTCCTTTACCAGTCGTGTGCGCACGTCCTTGTATGGCATATCGAGTTCGATGCCTATCATGAGTCCGCGTCCGCGCACTTCAGTCACGTGCGGCAGATTGGTCTCCTTGAGTTTGTTCATAAGGTATTCGCCGACCTCCCGGGCGTTGTCTACCAGGTGCTCGTTTTCCATCACATCGAGCACTGCCAGCGCCCCGGCGCATGCCAAGTGGTTGCCGCCGAATGTAGTGCCGAGCTGACCGTAGACGGGCTTGAATTTGGGTGAGATGAGCACTGCCGACATTGGGAATCCGTTGGCAATGCCCTTGGCTACAGTGATGAGGTCTGCCTTGACGTCAAGCCACTGGTGGGCAAAGAACTTGCCGCTTCGTCCGTAGCCACACTGTATCTCGTCGCAGATGAGCACTGTGTTATACTTGTCGCACAATTCGCGCAGTCCCTTCATGAATTCTGCGGAGACCAGACGTATGCCGCCCACGCCCTGTATGCACTCTATGATGACAGCGCTCACGTCGCCCTTCTCAATCTCAGTCTTCCACGCCTCAAGGTCGTTAAGAGGCAGATAGGTCACGTGGTGGTTGGCGTTGACCGGAGCGATATACTTCGGGTTGGCAGTAGCCTCAACGGCAAGCGAGGTGCGTCCGTGAAAAGCCTTTTCCAGTGAGAGAATCCTGGTGCGTCCGTTGTAGAAAGATGCCAGCTTGAGGGCATTCTCGTTGGCCTCGGCGCCCGAGTTCACAAGGAAGAGTTGGTAGTCGTCATAGCCGCATGCTTTGCCCAGTCTGTTTGCCAACTCTCTCTGGAGTGGATTGATAACTGAGTTGCTGTAGAAACCCAGCTTGTTGAGCTGTTTGGTCATAGCCTCCGTATAGTGCGGGTGGCAGTGACCTATGCTGATAACGGCGTGGCCGCCGTAGAGGTCGAGGTATTCGTTGCCCTCAGTGTCCCACACGCGGCAGTCCTTGCCGTGGTCTATTGCGATGTCAAATAATGGATAGACGTCAAAAAGTGTCATATATAGTTGTTTCGTGTTGTTGTTGTGCTATTTGTCAAAATGCCGAGGCCTTGAGCTTGAGCCCAGTGCTTTCCTCGATGCCAAACATGAGGTTCATGTTCTGAACTGCCTGACCCACAGCCCCTTTGAGAAGGTTGTCGATACACGAAATCATGAGCAGTTGGTCATCATGTTTCTCTACATACACCACCGCCTTATTGGTGTTGACCACCTGCTTCATATCGGGGCTTTTTGAAACGAGGTGAGTAAACGCTGCGTCTTTGTAGTAGTCGGCGTAAATCTCTCTCACTTCTTCGACAGACTTGTTGCAAGTGGCATAGGCCGTGACATAGATGCCTCGTGCGAAGCAGCCTCTCAGCGGTATGAACAGCAACCTGCCGTCATAGCCAGGGTTGAGTTCCTGCACGGTCTGGTTGATTTCGAGCAGGTGCTGATGGGTGAAGGTCTTGTAGCTCGAGATGTTGTCGTTGCGCCACGAAAAGTGGGTCGTAGCCCCAGGTTTCTGACCAGCTCCCGTGCTGCCGGTGATACCGTTGATATGTATGTCGCCGCTCAGTATGCCAGCCTTGAGTGCAGGCAGCATGGCCAGCTGTATGCAGGTGGCGAAACACCCGGGGTTGGCCAAGTGATTAGCGGAGCGTATAGCCTGTCTGTGAGTCTCTGGCAGACCATAGATATAGTCGTGGTCACCAGCTATGCGGAAGTCCTGAGCCAGGTCAATAATCTTGACGTGGTCGGGAATGGTGTGCTCCTTCAAGAACGCCTCACTCTTGCCGTGGCCAAAGCAGAAGAACACCACGTCGACATCGTTAAACGGCATGTCTGAGCTAAACTTCAAGTCAGTCTCGCCAATGAGTCCTTCGTGGACGTCGGCAACAGGATTGCCTGCGTTGCTCTCGCTGTTGGCGAAGACTATCTCCGCCTCGGGGTGGTTGAGCAACAGCCTTATCAGTTCGCCGCCAGTATATCCGGCAGCACCAAGAATTCCAACTTTAATCATGGGTGTGGAAACTTTTGTTGTGTGGGCTTAACGCTTCTCGTCGGGGTGAGCCAGATAATAAGCGCGCAGTGCGGTAGAGCTTACCTTGATGAAGCCCTTGGCATCCTCTGACGACCAAGCCTTGGCAGTCTCGCCATATTCACCGAGCTTGTTCTTCACGAGGTCGTTGGGCGAATCCACACCTACGGTCTCAAACGACAGCGGACGCAACTGTAGAGTCACCTCGCCCGTAACATTGCGCTGCGATGAAGTGAGCATGGCCTCGATGTCGGGCATCACTGGCTCCAGATACTGGCTTTCGTGCAAGAACATACCATACCAGTTGCTCACCTGATCCTTCCAGTATTGCTGCCATTTGGAGAGTGTGTATTTCTCCAGGAAGCGGTGAGCACCGATTATGAGCATCGGGGCAGCAGCCTCAAAGCCCACGCGGCCCTTGATGCCAATGATGGTGTCGCCCACGTGGCAGTCGCGACCGATGGCATAGGCGGCGCCTATGGTCTCCACAGCCTGTATGGCCTTGATTTTGTCGTCATAGTGCACACCGTTGACCGAGCACAACTCACCCTTGTCGAAGCCCAGACGTAGCAGTTCGGGCTCTTCCTTAGTGGGGTGCTTCAGATATGCACTCTCCGGCAGACCCTGTGTGCTGTCGAGTATTTCGCCTCCACAGATGCTGGTGCCCCAGATACCCACGTTGTAGGAGTATTTCAGTTTGGTGAAGTCGGCATAGTAGCCGTTCTTGTTGAGGTAGTCCACCTCTTCCTGACGGCTGAGATTGTTGTCGCGAGTCAGGGTGATAATCTCCACATTGGGAGCCATCACAAGAAAAGTCATGTCAAAACGAATCTGGTCGTTGCCGGCTCCAGTGCTGCCGTGGGCTATTGCGTCAGCGCCTATTTCGTTGGCATAGCGGGCGATGGCCAGGGCTTGGAATATGCGCTCCGAACTAACCGAAATAGGGTAGCAGTTGTTGCGCAGCACATTGCCAAACACCATGTATTTCAATGACTTCTCATAATATTCTTGAGTCACGTCGAGAGTGACATATTTTTTAGCTCCAAGCTTGTAGGCATTCTCCTCGTTAGCTTTCAGCTGCTCAGCGCTGAAACCGCCCGTGTTGGCACACGCAGCGTAGACTTCATAGTTCTTCTCCTTAGCGAGATACATTACCGTGTAACTTGTGTCAAGGCCGCCGCTGAAGGCAACCACAACTTTCTTTGCCATAAGACTATTCTTTTTTGTTTATTATTGCGATGTTATATATATAAGGAAAACTGTTGGTGTAGAGATGTTCCGTGTGGCATTGCCCCTTAACTCCTGATGTTGCAAGGTGGAGGGGGGCTACCTGAGGTTTCTGCGTGCGGCTTCTTGCGCCATCTCTACCACGTCGTCGGGCAGTTGCACTGGCAGCGGTTCACCCACATGGCAGGCAGGGTCATAGAGCATGGCGGTGCACACGCAGTATTTGCGACCAGTGCGTGCGAGGATGTCGCAGTTGACGCAGCGCGGATGCTCTGGAGTGCCACAGCCTGCCCAGTATTCGTCGTCTTGTGTCAGCTGGGCGAACGTGACAGGCACGTAGCCCAACATAGTGTTGATGCGCATCACAGCTATCTGGCTCGTCAGACCAAACAGTTTGGCCTTGGGCCACCTCAGCCGGCTGAGCGCAAATGCCACCTTCTTGATTCGCGTGGCCAAGTGATGACCGCGATATTTGGGCAACACAATCAGTCCCGAGTTGGCCACATATTGCTTGTTCTCCCAACTCTCAATGTAGCAGAATCCCGCAAATTCGTCGTTCTGGTCAAGAGCGATGATGGCTTTGCGTTCCTTCATCTTAGTCGCCAGATATTCGTGAGTGCGCGAGGCAATGCCCGAGCCGCGCACTTTGGCTGACTCCGTGATGGTCTGCAGTATGGTGTCTACATATTTCTCGTGTGATGCGTCGGCTACTACCACCCTTATTCCGTCGTTGGGCTCAGGGCAGTTCTCCAGTGATGCTTGTTCTGCCAGGTCCTTAGGTTCGTTATTCGTCATATTTAGGCAGTATTTGTTTCAGCGCATCTATGACTACAGTCTTGCTTGTCCCTTCGCGCAGCATTACGAATATGGTGTCGTCACCAGCCACAGTACCGACGATTTCTTTGATTTCGAGGTTGTCGATTTCGAGAGCGAGGCTGGTGGCATAGGCACTAACGGTCTTTATGATAGCGAAATTGCCCTCAAAGTCAACACTCTTGAAGCCGTAAGGCACAAATTTGCGCTTTGAATCCGATGGGTGCGTTTCAGGCAACACGTAGGCGTAGCCTCCGTCTTCAGCGCATATCTTAGATACTTTGAGAGTCTTCAAGTCGCGCGACAGCGTCGGCTGTGCTACCCTAAACCCATTCTCTCCTAAGGCCTTGAGCACTTCCTCCTGACTTTCAAACCTGTTTGTCAGCAAGAGGTTGCGCAGCATTTCCAATCTGGTCCGTTTAATACCCATAGTAGCTTTGCATATATTTGATTAATGCAAAGTTAGTAATAAAATTCTGCGAGGCTGCATAAACAACAACATTTATTCATGAGTCATACAGCCCAAAATCGTAAGAAACGGCTTGTTTTGCGACAATTATTTTTGAGAAAAAATGCCCTAAGGGCTATTTTTTAAACCAAAGGTGTCAATTTTTTCAATTAGTGACAGTGAGTAATCTATATTTGACAATCACCGGTCGGTTCCGCTATGTTGTGTTCTATGGCAAAAATATTCTTTCCTGCCACCCTCTGCTTGATGCCCTAAGTCAACTGCACATTGCAAAAGAACTGTATGCCCCAGCCGCTGGCTCAAATCTTTGAAGCGATTTCGCCGCTGCCCAGACATATTTTGCGCTCTTCGTCATAGGGCAGATACACCACGGCGAACTGCCCTGGGGCAACGCCCTGAATGCTGCGTGAGCTCTTGATGACATATTTCCCGAGTGTGGCAGAATAGCTCAGTGTGCCAGTTTCAAATTCGGGTGAGTGGCGTATCTTGAACTGAATCGGAGTATTGTCGGGCACGAAGTCGAGAGTAGGGGTGGCTATGGTGTGGAAGTCGCTGAGCGTGAACTTGTCGGCATTACACAGCTGCGAGGGGTTGTCGATGTGGCGTGTCACGAAGACCACGTTGTTGTCGATGTCCTTGCTCACTACGAACCACGGTCCTCCGCCGAGGCCTATGCCCTTGCGCTGACCCGGGGTGAAAAACCAGTAGCCGCGGTGTTGTCCGAGCACGGTGCCTGTTTCCCACTCCACGATGTCGCCCGTACGGGTGCCCAAGTAGTGTTCCAGGAGCGCATTGTAGGTAGTGTTGCCCAAGAAGCAGATGCCCTGGCTGTCTTTGCGCTGGGCAGGTGCCAGCTTGTAGCGTTGTGCCACGGCTCTCACCTCGTCTTTCTTCATGCTGCCCACGGGGAAGTGCAGCACACTCAGCTGTTCGGGCGTAATCTGGCAGAGAAAGTCGGTCTGGTCCTTGACTGGGTCAGGGGTGGTGGCAAGATACTTGATGCCGTCCTTGACCAAGGTGGAGGCATAGTGTCCCGTCACGGTCATGTCGAAACCCCGTCCCACCTTGTCATAGAAGCAGCCAAACTTGATAAGGCTGTTGCACATCACGTCGGGATTGGGAGTCAGTCCGCAGCGCACTCTCTCTACGAGATATTCCACCACGTTGTCCCAATAGTCCCGGTGGAGGTCCACCGTTTCTACCTTCAGCCCATATTGGCGAGCCAGCATGTTCACCATCTCTAGGTCTTCTTCCATGGTGCACGAAAATTCGCTCTCTTCCTTAGCTCCTATGATGATGTAGAAGAGGGTGGGCTTGTGGCCCTGTTCGCATATGAGGTGTGTGGCGACGGCGCTGTCTACTCCGCCCGATGCCAGTACTGCTATGTTCATGGTTTACTTGTGTTTGTATGCTCTCTGCCTGGGGCAGAGAGTCGTCTGTCTGATTATTGTGGTTGGCTCACTATGTAGCCTGCCGACTCTACGGCTTGCATCACTTCTTGCGGATCAAACGAGTCGCCGCACACGGTGAGCGTGGCTGACTGCAGGTCGGCTGTTGCGCTCTCCACACCGCTAGTGGCTTGGGCTGCCCGCTCCACGTTGGCCTTGCAGTGGCTGCAGGTCATGTTGCTCACTTTGAATGTGGCGGTCTGCATCGTCAGTCCTTTGTCTGCCATCTCTGCCCGTTCGCTCCTTGCCTGCACCCTGTTCTTGATGAACGCAGTGGCAATCAGCACTGCCAGCACCACGCCGCATACAATCGACACGGGGCTTATCTCCTCCGCCGTGCAGTGGCGGCAGAGTGAACCAGCCAGGTGGGCGAACCATTCGTGGGGCAGTGCGTAGGTTATCAGCAGTCCGCCAGCCAGCGCTCCGCTGATAATCGACACGAGGTATGTCGTGAGGGTCTTGCGACCCAGAAACTTGTTGAGCACGGTGATGGTGGCTATGCTTGTGGCAGGACCCGCCATCAGGAACACAAAGGCAGCTCCCGGGTCAAGCCCCACGGCTATGAGCGATGCTGCTAGCGGAATGCTACCGGTGGCGCAGACATACAGAGGCACGGCTATGACTAGCACCAGCAGCATTTGCAGCACTGGCGGCAGATTGAGGTTGCCGATGAAATTCTCCGGCACCACAGCAGCCACCACGGCAGCCAGAGTGAGGCCCACCAATAGCCATTTGGCTATGTCGCCCAAGAAGTCGCAGAAACCATACTTCAGTGCGACGACCAGCCGGTGGCCTATGCTGCCCTTGGTCTCGTTGTTGTCGGCAAAGAAATTCTCGTCGTTGTCGATGGTGGCATCGCTCGCCATGCGGCTGTTTTCTTTCTGCTCCCTGACGCCTTCAGCCCATCCGCCTATGATGCCCGTCAGAAAGGCGGTGATGGTGCGCATTATGGCGAAGGGCAGTCCCATCATGCTATAGGTAGCGAGAATGGAGTCAATGCCCGTCTGCGGCGTGGCTATCAAGAGCGACACCGTGCCGCCCTTGGAGGCCCCATTCTTGTAGAACGCCATGCTGGTGGGTATTATGCCACACGAACACAGCGGCAGCGGCACCCCGAGCAGCGCAGCGTGGACCGACGAACTGAGCGGATTCCCGCCGAAGTAGCGTTGTATCATGTTTTTGGGCAGAAAAGCGTAGAGCAGACCTGCAAAACCAAAACCGATAAGCAGAAACGGAGCCATCTCGCACAGAGTGGCTACAAAGCTGTAGAAGAAATGTGACAGTACTTCCATTGTTCGTAGTGTTTGTCTTTCGTGGTGCAAAGTTAAGGCTTTGTCCTTGCAACCAAGTTGCAATCTGCGCAAATTTGTGCGCAGCCCCTTTTTGCCCGATTTTGTTGTGCTAGCCGTGGCGTTTCCGCGGAAATTGATGTCAGTTTCGGCGGAAACGGCTAACAATTTCGGCGGAAACGGTTGTCCGTTTCCGCCGAAATGCCAGAGTCGCGTCAAGCTTTTTCGGCATCAGGGCTTGCTGCGCCAGGGCTAGCTAAGGCTCCGTATTGGAGAGGGCTGTGTGGGGGCTTAGTAGAAGTCGTGGGGAGTGACCATCACCTTCTTCTCGGCTCCGGCGTTGCTGGCATTCTTGTCGGCTTGCGCCTGTATGAGCGGTGAGTACTTCACTGCGAGGTTGCGCATCACCTTGACGGGACTGTCTTTGACAACAGTCTGAGTTAGTTCGGGGTCTGAGAGCTTCTGTGTGAAGTTCCACTCAAACTGGAAGATGTCGTCGCGCAGGTTCTGCTCGTTGACGCTGACGCCTTGGCGTGCGGCGGTCAGCGAGTGGTTGATGAAGATTTCCCAGCGGTGCTTGTAGAAGTGGGAAACCAGTCCGTGCCAGGTGCGGCGTGCGTAGTCGCGCAGGGAGTGTCCCTTGAATCCCCATGTGGTGAGCAGTGTGCGCGAGTTGACCTCGAAGTATTCTTTCTCTTCGTCGGTCTGCCCCCACGAACGGGCATCGTTGACCCACTTGTTGAACGAGAAGTCCTCATGGAGGCTGAGCACCAGGTCGAGGTCGTCGAGAGTCTGGAGCATTTCGCTGGCTTTCTGCTCGGCAGTGGCTATGTCGCGGGCGTAGCAGGCTTGCGAGAAGTCGTTGCGTAGGCAGTAGAAATAGGTGCCCAGCACCTCGCGGCCTTGGTTGACGGCGTCATAGACGTAGAGCATGTTGCTGGTGTTCTTGATTGACAGCATCTGCTGCCACACGTTGAATGCCACCACGTTGTCGTTGGCTATCTTGGCAGAGGTCTGGTAGGGGGCTTCCTGCTTGATTTTCTTGCCGTCTTTTTCCACGTCGATTTTGCGCAGGCGTGGGTATTCGGTAGCGGTGTTGGGACTGCCGGCATAGTCAGGACTGTTGATTACCTTATAGTATAGGTCGTGCCATGCCTGACGGTAGTCTTCGTCGGCGGCTCCGCAGTGGCGGTCGGCAAGCCCATTGATGAATTCGTCGTCGGTGGGGTAGTCTGTCCATGCTTTTTCAAAGAAATATTCATACATGAAGGGGTTGATGTCGAAGCCCTCGAGTGTGCCTCCGAGTCCGCTGAAGTTGGTGCCGCCGTCCTTGAAGGTGCCTTCTATGCGCTCCCTGACTTTGCCAAACTCGGCGTTGTAGCCCGTGTTGCCGCCGAAGTTGCCCAAGTAGCACCACAGGTAGGGCTGGCCGTGGTATTTGTCGGTGCGACGCCATATTTCCTGATATTCTCCCCAGTAGTCAAGCAGCAGCAGTTTGCCTTGGGGCACTGCGCCCAGGAACGCCTTGATGCGCTCGGGTGTCCACGTGGCTTTGTCGTAGTAGAACATCCATGTCATCTGCAGCCAGGTGGCTTGGGGGTCTATGTCGGTCAGCGTGGTGTAGATTCCTTTGGCCACGGCGGCTAGGTAGGCAGGGTCTTCAGACGGCAGCTTCATCTCGTTGAAGGGGTCGATGCCGTAGATGTGGTCGGTGCCAAACTCCTTGATGACCTCCTTGATGTAGCGGTGTTGTAGCTCGGCGAAGAGAGAGTCTTGCGGGTCAAGGAAGTAGCATGAGGTCTCGTCGGTGAATCCTGCCCAGTTGTGGAGCTTGGATATTTTGGCATTGGGAAATTTGTTGCGGAGCACTCCGGGCACGTGTCCTGAAAATCCTGGCAGTATGGGCTTCATGCCGAGTTCGCGCTCGCGCTTGACGATTTTCTTCTGTAGCTCAAGCTGCCCTTTCAGCCAGCTTTGAGGCAGTGGACCTTGCCATTTGTCGATGTTCGACATGCGGTGCCAGGGCAGGTGGGCGGGTCCTGTGAAGAATGAGCGTATCTCGGAGTCGGAGAGTCCGAGGCTCGCATATACGCGGTAGGCTATTTCCTCCGCTCCGGTGTTGGCCAGCGGCATGTTGATGCCGTTGAGCGCCATCCAGTCGATGAGTCGCTCCCAGTCAGCCCACTGCCACCAGGGCATGGTGTAGCCATAGGTGCAGTAGTTGAGGAAGAAGCGGTCGGCGCATCGTGCCGTCTGGCTCAGTTTGTGGGTGTCGGGCAGTTTCTGGGGCATCACCACGGGGTTTGTGGCAAGCCACGACACGGTGGTGTGACACACGTATTTCAGGTAGTGGTTGAGCCCCACCGCCATGGTGTTGGCATTGGTGCCGCTGATGGTGGCGTGACCACCCTTGGCCTCTACGGTGTAGGTGTCGGTCTTCTGCTTCTTCTGCTTGAAGGTGAAGTTGGCTTGGTGTTGTGGGGCAATGCGGCTTATGAGGTCATACATTGCCTGCTCGTCCTTGGTGACGGCGTTGGCGATTGTAAACATACAGAGTGTGATGGTCAATAGTCTTAGTCTTTTCATTTTGTTGGGCGGTTGGAGATTGATATTTATGTAGTTTCTTGTGCCGCAAAGGTAATATTTCCAATCAATATTGGCGGAATATTCGCCTGTAAAAAGGATTGCCGCTGTTTTTCGTGGATAAAATTAGTTTCGATGGCTATAAATGACTACATTTGCAGCAACTCTAACAGAGTGAAGCTATGTCAAGATAGCGTAACTCCTAATGCAAACAGCGATGAAAGGTATTGTTCTGGCGGGAGGAAGCGGCACGCGGCTCTATCCCATAACCAAGGCTATAAGCAAGCAGTTGATACCCATCTACGACAAGCCGATGGTGTATTACCCCATCTCGGTGCTGATGCTCGCCGGCATCAGGGATATTCTCATCATCTCTACGCCGACCGACCTGCCCTTGTTTCAGCGGCTGCTGGGCGACGGCTCCGCCTATGGGGTGAGGTTTGAATATGCCGAACAGCCCTCGCCCGACGGTTTGGCGCAGGCGTTCATCATCGGCAGCGATTTTGTTGGCGACGACTCGGTGTGCCTCGTGCTGGGTGACAATATCTTCCACGGCAGCGGTCTCGAAGACTTGCTCCACAAGGCTGTGGAGACAGTGGAGAAGGAGCAGCGCGGCTGCGTCTTCGGCTACCGAGTGAACGACCCTGAGCGCTATGGGGTGGTTGAGTTTGACGCCGAAGGCGAGTGTGTGTCGATTGAGGAAAAACCCGCTTGTCCCAAGAGCAACTATGCTGTAGTGGGACTCTATTTCTATCCCAACGACGTGCTCTCGATAGCCCGCAACATCAAGCCCAGTGCACGTGGCGAACTCGAGATAACGTCGGTCAACCAGGAGTATCTCAAGCAGCGGCGACTGATGGTGCAGACCATGGGGCGCGGCTATGCGTGGCTCGACACCGGCACCCACGAGAGTCTGAGCGAAGCCTCTACGTTCATTGAGGTGATTGAGAAGCGCACGGGTCTCAAGGTGGCATGTCTTGAGGGCATAGCCTACGAACACGGCTGGGTCAGCGCCGACAGCTTGCGCCGTATAGCCCAGCCCATGGCAAAGAACCAATATGGGCAGTATCTCATCAAACTGGCTGACGGCAAGGTGCAGTAGACCCCTTGGGCTGACAAGGTTCTCGAAGATTACGGAATTATCTACAACAATACAACAAAAAGCAACAATATTATGAAAAAAGCAATTTTGATGCTCGTCGCTTTCCTTGCGGTGAGCCTCGGCAGCTGCGCCAAACAGACCCCAGCGGCTGCAGAATCAGACAAGAAGAATGACTCGGTGGTCGTGAAGACTCTGCCCACCGGACTGCCTGTCGACGAAATTATGGACAACATGGCAGCTGAGTTCAAGGGCAAGGTGATTGTAGTGGACTTCTGGGCTACGTGGTGCCCGCCCTGCATGGCTGCGATGAAGAGCATCGACCCTATCAAGGACAAGTATCTCAAGGAAAAGAAGGACGTGGTGTTTGTATATGTCACGGGCGAAACCTCTCCGCTGGAGAAGTGGAATGCCACCATTCCCTCTATCAAGGGCTATCACTATCGCCTGAGCAACAAGGACTTCAGCGGTCTCCTGAAATCTCTCGAAATCAAGGGAATCCCCACCTATTATATTATAGGCAAGGACGGCAAGCGCTGTTATGACAATATCGCTACGGGCGGCTATCCTGGCGACGATGTCATCGTGGCGCAGATAGAGAACGCCCTGAGCAAATAACCACTTGACAGACTCTTATATGAAGAAGACTAAAATAATGTCAAGCCATGAGTGCGCCAACAGAATTCTGCTGGCGCTACTCTTGTTTGTGCTGCCGCTGACGGCGCTTGCCGACGAGGCTCTCAAGAAGCAACTGGCGGCGCTGCCCCAGGTCACTGAGGTCAAGGAGGTGAAGGACGAAGCCGGCTTTGAGAGCCGCTATATTCTCAAGTTCACCCAACCCCTCGACCACTCAGATGCCTCCAAGGGCAGTTTCTCGCAGCGCGTTATTGTGATGAACCACGGAGCCGACCGCCCCACGCTGCTCGTCACAGAGGGCTATGGAGCCGGCTATGCCGCCGGTCCGCGCTACACCAACGAACTGTCAACCTACTTCAATACCAACATAGTGTTTGTGGAACACCGCTACTTTGAGAAATCTATGCCCTCGCCATGCGACTGGCAGTACATGCGCGACCGCGAGGCTATGGCTGATCTCCACGAGATAGTCACGGCTCTCAAGACCATCTATGGCAAGAAGTGGATAAGCACCGGCATTAGCAAGGGTGGCGAAACGTGTATGGAATACCGTTCTTACTATCCTGAAGACGTCGACATCTCGGTTCCCTATGTGGGGCCCGTGTGCTACGGTGTAGTCGACGGGCGCCACGAGCCTTTCCTGCGCCAAGTGGGTTCAGCTGCCGACCGCAAGATGATTGAAAACTTCCAGTTGGCTGTGCTGAAGAAGAAGGCGGAGTTCATGCCGCGCTTCAAGGCTCTGTGCGACAAGAACAATCTCAAGTTCTATATACCCCTCGAGGAGGTCTACGACTATTGCGTGCTGGAATACAGCTTCTCGGTGTGGCAGTGGGGCAAGAAGATTGTGTCGATTCCCAATGCGGGTGCACCCGACGACGTGTTGTTCAACGAACTGGTCAACGTGGTGGGCCCCGACTATTTCTCCACCACGGGCGACATCTCGTTTTTCGTGCAGGCATATCGCGAACTCGGATACTATGGCTATGACCTCAAACCCTTCAAACCCTATCTGTCGATCAAGTCAGCCAAAAACTACGTGCGCGATGTGATGCTGCCGCCCGAACTGCGCTCCGACAAGTTCGACAAGACGCTGTCGCACCACATCACCAAATATCTCAAGAACAACGACCCCCTCATGATATGCATCTATGGCGAGATTGACCCCTGGACGGCTGCCGGAGTGACCTGGCTGAGCAAGTACCCCAAGAAGAACCTCAAGGTCTATGTCAAGCCCGGCGGTTCGCACTCCACCCGCATCAACAATATGCCGGCAGAACAGCGCAACGAGATACTGTCGACTCTCTCGCAGTGGCTCGGAGAACCCGTAAGGAAAATGTAAAATAACCACTCTCATTTTTATACTGACATGAAAGAATTTCTATATCCCTCTCACCTCGGCGACTTGAAGAAAGCCCTCGACGAGGCGTTTGAAATCAAGAAGGACCGCTATAAATATGAAAATCTGGGCAAGCACAAGACGGCTCTGCTCATCTTCTTCAACAACAGTCTGCGCACCCGCCTCTCCACCCAAAAGGCGGCGATGAATCTCGGCATGAACGTCATAGTGCTAGACGTCAACCAGGGCGCATGGAAGCTCGAGACCGAGCGTGGGGTAGTGATGGACGGCGACAAGAGCGAACATCTGCTCGAAGCCATTCCCGTGATGAGCTCCTATTGCGACATCATCGGTGTGCGCACCTTCGCACGCTTCGAAAGCCGCGACGACGACTACACGGAAAAAATCTTGCGCCAATTCATACAGTATAGCGGCAAACCGGTCTTCTCTATGGAGAGCGCCACGGTTCACCCGCTCCAGGCTTTTGCCGACCTCATCACCATTGAGGAACACCGCAAGAAGGACCGTCCCAAGGTGGTGATGACCTGGGCACCTCACCCCAAGGCTCTGCCCCAGGCGGTGCCCAACAGCTTCGCACAGTGGATGCTCGCTGCCGATGTTGACTTTGTCTACACCTGTCCAGAGGGCTATGAGCTTGACTCGCAGTTTGTTGGCGACCTGAAACCGGAGTATGACCAGATGAAAGCCCTCGACGGCGCTGACTTCGTCTATGCCAAAAACTGGAGCTGCCCCGGTGTCACACGTCTCCAAGACTACGGCAAGGTGCTGTCGCACGACATGAGCTGGATAGTTGACTCCGACCACATGGCAGTCACCAACAATGCCCATTTCATGCACTGCCTGCCGGTGCGCCGCAACATGATTGTCAGCGACGATGTCATCGAAGCCCCCACTTCGCTCGTCATCCCCGAAGCTGCCAACCGTGAGATTTCTGCTTCGGTAGTCATCAAGCGCATTCTGGAGTCGCTCTAATAATAGAGTCATAGGGGCGACGGACTCCCGAATCGCTCCTTGTCATAAAAGAACATAGTCCGCAATTCCCAAGTGAGTGGAATTGCGGGCTATTTGGTTTGCGTCTCCCCAACTATGCTTCGAAGGGAAAGGCTGTGAATGGTCATGACCAAACCTTATTTAATCGTTAATGTCCGCAGAATTGTTCGTCAATGAGCAGGGGCTGTACAACTAGTAGTCGCAAAAGCATTTGTGATGATTAAGTCTCATTAGCAGTCAATTGATGTTGAACCAAAAATATTGCTGTCCGGTAAAACTTTTCGACTAACATAAAATTAGGGCTGACACTTCTCACGAGGTATCAGCCCTTTTGACTATCTTTGAAT
>CAVCAW010000025.1:0-26827 GCA_963600315.1 Bacteroidaceae bacterium
GATTGTTGAGGATTACAGACACAGGCACATTTGTGAGGTCTTCGGTAGAACCTACCGACAGATAAACTGAAATCTTATTGTTATCTTCAGGAGTAATAGTTTCAGAAGCGACTTCAACGTTCTGAGCAGAAGCTGTAGCAAACATCATTGCTGCTACGGCAAAACAAAAAGTAAAGATTTTCTTCATACGTAATATGGTTTAGTTATACATTAATTTCTATTTCCGCAGTCTATCAGATTGTATACAGGGCAAAGGTACTTTTTTTTCTTTAATCAACAATATTTTTTCTATAAAAAAACGTTCCTTGGCAAAATTATGCAGCCTACATTCAACGAAACCAACACATGCAGCAAAAAATTCGCCGTCTTGAAGGGCAAACGGTATTATCTATAAATACATTATTAATCCTGCAATTCCGCACAAAACTATCATGCGTATGGGGTGCACCTTGAATACAAAAGTTCCGACAAATGCCGCAACGAAAATAAAAATACTTGTACCATACTGCCACATATCGACAGACGGACTTCCAAAATTTTCAGACGTCAGCAACATCACTACAGCTGCGCCCAGAAGCCCCACAACGGTGATGCGCAATGCATAAAATACGTACTCCACCACAGGATGCTTGTAATAGCGGTTAAGCAGTTTTAGCGCAAGCAGTATGAGCAGGAACGATGGCAAGACAACCGCTAACGTGGCAATGCAGCTACCAAGGATTGCCACAGGCGTTGAATACCCAGCGTTTATCACAGAGAGATATCCCACATAGGTAGCTGAATTGATGCCAATTGGGCCGGGGGTAGACTGACTAATTGCCACTATGTCGGTAAATTGGGCCGTGGTAAGCCAATGGGTTTTGGTGACCACCTCGCCCTGTATAAGAGACAGCATTGCATACCCCCCACCGAAGCCAAAAAGCCCTATCTTGAAAAAAGACACAAACAGTTGTAAGAATATCATTGTTTCAGTCCTCTTTAATATAACGTCCGTAAATATAAGATCCCACCGCTACTAGCGCAATCACATATACTGGCGAGATGCCCGCCACAGAGATAACAATAGTCACCACGACTGGCAGCCACAAGTTATAGAACGACACCTTGGCCGCCTTGCCCAACTTGATGCACGGTGCCGCTATTAATGCCACTACTGCAGGGCGAATTCCCTTGAAGAAAGCTTCTACAAACTGGTTGTCAGAGAATGCTCTGAAGCACATGGCTATCAACAATATAGAGATGAGACTCGGGAGCACTACACCTGCAGCAAACACGAGGCTGCCTTTCAGCCCACGAAGTTTGTTGCCTATGCAGATACTAAAATTGACGGCAAAGACACCCGGCATGGCCTGCGACAGAGCCATCATGTTCAAGAATTCTTCTTTGTCTATCCAACGATATCTGTCGACAACTTCTTTTTCTATAAGCGGAATCATAGCGTAGCCTCCACCGATAGTAAACAGACCAATCTTAAAGAACGTAAGAAATGCCTTCAAATAGAAATGTTTTCCCATACAGTCTTATTATTTTGAGTCTTTTGCAGGAGCTATTGTCTGTGGCTTTGCATTGGATTGCGTCACTGGTTTTCCAATATCAGTATGTTCGGCAGTCTGATGTTTGGCAGTCTGACGCTGATTATTTTGCTTCGAATTATTGTCCGCTTTTGGCAACTTGTCCGTTTGTTTAAAGTCGCCCGACAGTTTAGGTTTGTCTGCCCCCTGCGGTTTGGTCGTTGCATTGGCTTTTTCCTCACGCACCGGGCCTACAGTTTGCTGTGTGGGCACAGTTTCAGCAGATTTATTTTCGCCTTTAACAGCATCCACTTTCAGGTCGCCTTTCTTGTCAAGCATACCATAGGTAGTCTTCAATACCGTAAACTCGGTGCGTCGGTTGAGGGCGTTGCAAGTATCCTGCTGTGTAGGACTAAGAGTCTTGATATAGTCAACCGTGAGCGTATCACCAGCCTTGAGGAACGGATAGCGTTCGGCAAATTTCTTGGTAATGACTTTGGGGCGCTTCTTGCCATACCCTTTAGCTACGACGCGATCTTGGGGAATGCCATGAGTAGTAAGGTAGTGTACCACCGACTCTGCTCGTGCCTGGCTGAGTTTTTCGTTGTATTCGTCGGAGCCACGATAGTCACAGTGTGAAGAAAGCTCTATCACGATGCCAGGGTTTTGCTTGAGCAACCCCACCAGTCCCTCAAGAGCGGGGATAGACTGTGGAGTTATGTTGGCTTTGTTGAATTCATAGAACACATTGCGCACCAGCACTGGTATGTCGAGCGAAGGCAGTGGGAACTGCAGCACATATTCCTCCGACTCGTCAACCTCGGGCACTTGTATCTCCTGCTTGTAATTCATGTAGCCCTCACACGTGGCAAGAAACAGGTAGCGAACTCCCGGTTTGACGGTTTCTTCAAATGAGCCGTCAAGCTGTATGGTAGCCTTCTTGTTGGTTCCGTCATCGCCCACCACGTAGACCACAGCCTTGGGGAGTTCATAGCCGTCTTGCTCATAGACCCAACCTTTCACCTTCTGCACCACCTCGGGGCAGTAGAAACTGTAGATCTTATCCCAACCGCGGCGATTAGTGCGGTTAGACGAGAAATAGCCCTGATTGTGCTCACCGCTGAACGTCATACCGAAATCATCGCCATTGGAGTTGACAGGATACGGCATATGGCTCACAGACCACCGGTTGGTCACAGAGTCCATAACAGCCTTGTAAATATCAAGACCACCAAGCCCTACCCTACCGTTTGACGAGAAATATAAATCGCCGTTGGGGCGGAACGTTGGAAACATCTCATCGCCGTCAGTATTGATATCTGCACCGAGATTTTCAACGGGACCAAACGACAAACCGCTGAGCGATACACGCCACAAGTCCAACCCACCATAGCCCCCGGGCATATCTGACACAAAATACAAATAGTCACCCTTGGGTGAAACGGCAGGATGGGCATAGGACGACAACGTGTCCTTGGACAGCACACATTGCTTTGCCTCGCCCCAAGCGGCATCATTGCGCTGTGACGAATAGATCTCGGCAAAACGCGGATAGGTCGCATCTACCCTACAACGAGTGAAGAACATAGTCTTGCCGTCGGGGGTAAAACTACATGTTCCCTCGTCATATTTTGAGTTGACCGCCTCTTCGACAGCCTCATAGCGTTTCCACTTGCCTTTGTCATCTTTCTGCATATAGAAGATGTCGCCGCTCTTCATGCCCGTGATGCCGTTGACATCGTCACCATTGCAGTCGCGCCGTGTGGACGAGAAATAAATATCGTCACCATTGAATGCGGGCGAATAGTCCATATATGTCGACTTGAAATTTTTGTCTTCCTTCACAGTGAAGGCCGATCCCCGCTCCTTTATCTCCTTGGCTTGTTCACATGACTGTATGCCCACGAGCGACAACCGATGACCCGGATGAGCGTCGAGATAGAGCTGATAGTCGCGCGCCGCCTGCTTATATTCCTTATTATAGCGTTCCATCTCCGCCAGATAGAAATAGGTCAGCGTGTCGACATATTTATATCTCACCGCATTGCGATAGCCCGCCTGCGCCTTGGCATAGTAGTTCATCTTGCGGTTGCTCTCCGCCACCTTATAGGCTATCATGCCGCGTCGGTCTTTCAGCGACGGAGGTGTCTTGGCATAAGCCTTGGCGTATTCTTGTGCAGCCTCATAATATTCGCCTATTGCCCAATATTGCTCTCCCCTCTTCAGATTCTTGTCGCCATTGCACGATGCAAGCGCCAGTCCTGCCAGTACGACCGGCAGGAGCAACAACAGATTGACTTTTCCTTTAGTTTTCATAATAAAGATATAACTCGTGCAATTACATTTTATTGTTTTCCACGCTTCTTTGTCTTGACTGCTTCGGGAGTATAAGCAACTCTGCGCCACGTTGTGTCGGCCTTTACCTGCTCTACGATGTGGGTCACCATTTCCTTGATTTCTCTCACGAAAGTGGCAGCATCATAAGTCTTGCGCTCTATGTCACGCAGTTTTTTCTCCCACAGCCCAGTGAGTTCTGCACTCTTCAAGAGGTCTTCGTGAATAATGTCGATAAGTTCACACCCCGTGGCAGTGGCAACCAGACTCTTGCGCTCCTGACTTATGTAGCGTCTGCGAAAGAGTGTTTGTATGATTGCCGCACGCGTTGAAGGTCTGCCGATGCCGTTTTCCTTCATTGCTTCCCGCAGTTCCTCGTTGTCAACAGTCTTGCCCGCCGTCTCCATGGCTCTCAGCAGCGTTGCCTCAGTATAGGGTTTGGGCGGTGTGGTCATCTTCTTTGTCAGCCTGGGCTGATGGGGTCCACTCTCTCCCTTGCTGAAGTCAGGCAGCAGACGTTCTTTGTCAGACTCGTCAACGTCTTCAGCCGCAGGCTTGTCATTGCGATACACAGCTCTCCAGCCCTCCTCCACAATGTGTTTGCCCTGCACCTTGAACGGTACTTTAGCAGACTCACCTTCCACCGTCGTGGTGTCAAACAAGCAGTCGGGATAGAACACACTGATAAACCGGCGCGCCACGAGGTCGAAAACCCTATTTTCGGCATCGGTCAGCCCCCGCGGAGCAATGCCCGTAGGTATTATGGCATGGTGGTCGGTGACTTTGGACGAGTCAAAGACCTTCTTGCTCTTTCTCAGTGCCACACCTCTAAACGGCTCCATGAGCTCAGCATAGGCCGAAGAAATCCCGCCAAGAATATTTGGGCACTTGGCATAAATATCATCGGTCAAAAAGGTAGTATCAACACGAGGATAAGTAGTCACGTGCTTCTCATATAAGCTCTGTATAACATTGAGCGTCACGTCGGCAGAGAAGCCAAACTTCTTGTTGCAGTCCACCTGCAACGATGTCAAGTCGTAGAGCTTGGGAGGATTCTCACGGCCACGTTTGGTCGTTACCGAAGTTATGGTGAACGGCTGGTTTTCTATCAACCCAAGTGCTTGGCGCGCCTCTTCCTCGTTGCAGTATTTTCCCTTTTGGGCAGTAAACAACGTGTCACGATATACCGTAGCCAACACCCAGTAAGGTTCAGGCACAAAATTCTCTATCTCGCGCTGGCGTTTCACTATCAGAGCGAGCGTAGGTGTCTGCACCCTGCCCACCGACAGAGGCGGGCTACCCATCTCGCGGCGCCCATATTTGAGCGTATACAGACGAGTGGCATTCATACCCAAAACCCAGTCGCCGATGGCTCGGCAAAGTCCCGCTTGGTAGAGCGAATCGCGCTTGGACGCATCTTCAAGATTCTGGAAACCATCACGTATAGACTCCTCAGTAAGCGAAGAAATCCACAATCTTTTGACTGAGCATTTCACACCGGCTTTCTGCATTACCCATCGCTGAATGAGCTCACCCTCTTGACCAGCATCACCACAGTTGACGATGCTGTCAGCATTCTTTATCAGCCCCTCAATGATAGCAAACTGCTTCTGCACACCCGAATCGTTTTTCAGACGGATGCCGAAGGGCGATGGCAGCATCGGCAAGCTATTGAGATTCCAACTCTTCCACTCTGGGTGATAATCCTCCGGATACTTCAACTCACACAAGTGACCGAACACCCACGTCACCTGATAGCCATTGCCCTCAAGGTAACCCGCATGCTGGCTACGCGCACCAAGCACATTGGCAATGTCGCGCGCAACAGAAGGTTTCTCAGCTATACACACTATCATGGTTTCAGGATTTAGGGGTTGCTTCGATAAAACTACATTAAACTATACTGAAGAGTATGGCGGTCAAACACGATGCCCTTGCCGGCAAACAGGAAATCAACTTTACCCTCCGCTGCCAATGCACGGGGCTCGCCCTCTATGAAATCACCATCGTGCAGCACCCACAAGCGGCAGGCAATCTGCAAAGCAATCTCCAAGTCATGAATCGACATGAGAATCGACTTGCCAGCAGTGCGGGCTACAGAGTCAAGCGTCCTCATCATGGCGATTTTGCTCGGGAAGTCAAGGAAGGCTATAGGCTCGTCAAGCAGCACCACATCAGTGTCTTGAGCCAGCGCCCTGGCTATCATCAACTTTTGGCGCTCACCATCGCTGAGCGACGAAAGCCGCCGGTCTGCAAAACCACTCATGTTCACCAACTCAAGCATCTCGTTCACCATTTTGCGGTCGGAGCTACTTAGAGAGCCCCAATAACCCGTATATGGCATTCTGCCCGTAGCCACCAGCTCAAAAGCCGTAAGATTCTGCTCTTGCACCTCGTCAGTAAGCACCACGCTCACCTTAGTGGCAAGCTCCCGGGCACTATAACTATCCAAACACCTGCCAGACAGCTCAATTTTACCACCCATCAGGGGCTGCAATCCGGCAAGCGTTCGCAGCAGCGTAGACTTGCCGGCACCATTGGCACCAATAAGACACGTCAATTCACCACGTCGCAGCTGCGCACAGATACCGTGCGACAAATTCAGACAAGCCCCCCCGCGGCGGTAGCCTGTCGACAAGTCTACTACATTATATATAATCTCTCCTGCTGTTGGCATTTCGGACTGCAAAGTTAAGCATAAAGAAACACCACACGGCAGAACCGCCTGAGTTTTTTTGACCACACTACAACACCAAACAATGCAGAGCAAACCATCGCGTTTCCGCCGAAACAACCAACCATTTCCGCCGAAACTGATATGCACTTCCGCCGAAAACGACATCAATTTCCGCCGAAACGCGCAAAAATGAAGGCTCAAAAATTTTCGCAAAACAAGTCGCATGACTCGCACAACAAAAGCAAAGGTTGAGCGATATTGACAACATTCTTCTTGACAGAACGGATAGACAAAGACAATTTCCGCAGAATGAAATCATGCATTAAGGCGGCAATTAACGACCTAAAAACAGAAATAGGCGTTCTGCAGAGTAGCAAGAAAAGCATTGCTCCACAGTTAAACTACTCACAGTCATTGCTTAGCAACCTTGACAGAGTGTTGCTTGAAGCACCCGTAGAGGCCAAGATGAAGATGCTCGGTTCGATGTTTCCCGAAAAATAGCGTTTGACGGAAAAAATTATCGAACCGCCCACTACAACAAAGTGCTCGACCTTATCTATCGGAACGCCAACACTTTACGCAAACCAAGAAACGAAAAAATCGGAACCTTCCGAAGAAGATTCCGATTCAGTACCCAGAGCCGGGATCGAACCGGCACGTCTTTCGACATTGGTGTTTGAGACCAACGCGTCTACCAATTCCGCCATCTGGGCAGGCTGCAATGTTAAATTTGCTCGGCAAAGGTAAAACATTATTTTGACACAGCAAACTTTCGAGGCATGTTTTTTATTGTTAGTAAATAAGGTTGTGACAAGCCATACAAACAACATTGTAACGGTATACGTAAAAAAACATGGGATTTTTTTTGCAGATTAAAATAAAAGAGATACCTTTGCACCGCAAAATCGAAAACGACATGTATTCGATTGGTTGCGATGGCCCGTTCGTCTATCGGCTAGGACGAGAGATTTTCATTCTCTAAAGAGGAGTTCGACTCTCCTACGGGCTACATTACAAAGTAGAACAAAAGAAATTACACACAGCAGATGGCAAATCACAAATCATGCGTCAAAAGAATACGCCAGACCAAGACACGTACTGAGCACAACAAGTATTATGCAAAGACGATGCGTAACGCTGTACGCAAACTTCGCGCTACTACCGACAAGGACGAAGCAACAAAGCTCCTCCCTGTTGTACAGAAGATGTTGGACAAATTGGCTAAGACAAACATCATTCACGCAAACAAGGCTTCAAACATCAAGTCTAGCATTGCGCTTCATGTGAACAAACTTGCGTAAGTATACGCAACTGGAATAAATCCTATCTTTTTTCATAGGGAAATGGGCAGCTTGTGAAAGTCGTCCATTTTTTGTATATACATACATCACAACTCCTGCTGCCTCAAAAAAAACAATACAGCAATACTGCTTTTCTTCACAACAAATAAGTATCTTTGCGCACTGATAATCGTTTTCGTCCCAGCAGGCAGACGAAATGCATTGTTGACGTACACATAACAGACGCCAGCCATAGCGAAAACGCACAAGACAATATACGACAACAACACAACCAACTTTAAAGTATGAGCGAAGGTTTGAAAATAGAACACATCAAAGATGTAGTAGTTCTCTTCGCCGGAGACTCCGGCGACGGAATGCAATTGGCCGGAAATATCTTTTCCACCATATCTGCCATTGCAGGAAACAGTATCAGCACGTTCCCTAACTATCCTGCCGACATACGCGCCCCGCAAGGTAGCCTGACGGGCGTGAGCGGATTTCAAGTACATATTGGAGCCGACCAAGTGTACACACCAGGAGACAAATGCGACGTATTGGTAGCCATGAATGCCGCAGCACTCAAGACTCAGTACAAACACGCCAAACCTGACGCCACCATTATTATAGATACCGATGCGTTCCAAGCTGGCGACCTCAAGAAAGCCGCCTTTGAGACCGACGACTACCTCGGAGAGATGAACATAGACCCCGACCGCGTGGTCAGCTGTCCTCTCACACAAATGGTTAAGGACGCTTTGGCCGACTCCGGCATGGACAACAAAGCGGTATTGAAATGCCGCAATATGTTCGCACTGGGACTCGTGTGCTGGTTGTTTGACCGCGACCTCAATGCTGCGTTTGGATTCCTTCGCGAGAAATTCAGCAAGAAACCAGCGCTGGCTGAAGCCAACATAAAAGTAATACAAGCTGGTTATGACTATGGCCACAATACCCATAGCACCGCTTTCAACACCTGCAGAATAGAGACCAAGGACAAAGTGCCCGGTCGCTACATGGACATTACAGGCAACAAGGCCACAGCATACGGACTCATCGCAGCTGCCGAAAAAGCAGGTTTGAAACTTTATCTCGGTTCATACCCTATCACTCCTGCTACTGACATTCTTCATGAGCTGTCAAAACACAAGTCGCTCGGCGTGACTACAGTGCAATGCGAAGACGAGATAGCAGGCTGCGCCTCTGCCCTTGGAGCCTCGTTTGCGGGAGCAATGGCAGTGACTTCAACATCAGGCCCTGGCATCTGCTTAAAGTCAGAAGCCATGAATCTTGCTGTAATCATGGAACTGCCACTCGTAGTAGTCGACGTGCAGCGCGGTGGCCCCGCCACTGGATTGCCTACCAAGTCAGAGCAAACCGACCTTCTGCAAGTACTGTTCGGACGCAACGGCGAAAGCCCAATGCCAGTCATTGCCGCAACCTCGCCAGCCGACTGCTTTGACGCAGCCTACAACGCTTGCAAGACTGCAATAGAACACATGACCCCCGTGGTGCTCATGACAGATGCATACATCGCAAACGGAAGCGGGGCATTCAAACTGCCAGACCTCAACACCTATCCCACCATTGAGCCTCCCTTTGCACCCGAAGAACTCAAGGGCAAATGGGCCCCTTACATGCGCAACGAGAGCGGTAGCCGCTATTGGGCTGTACCCGGACGCGAGGGATTCGAGCACATCCTTGGCGGTCTCGAAAAAGACAACAAGACAGGAGCCATATCTACCGACCCAGAGAACCATAACCTCATGACCAAACTGCGTCAGGAGAAAATCAACAAAATTGCTGTGCCCGACGTAGAGGTACTGGGCGACAAGGACGATGCCGAACTACTCATCGTAGGATTTGGCGGAACCTACGGACATCTCCATGCCGCAATGGACGAGATGCGCACCGCCGGCAAGAAAGTAGCTCTCGCCCACTTCAAGTATATCAACCCACTACCCGCCAATACTGCTGAGGTTCTAAAGTCTTACCCCAAAGTTGTCGTTGCCGAGCAGAACATGGGACAATTCGCTGCTTTCCTACGCATGAAGGTAGACGGTTTCGTTCCATTTCAGTACAACGAAGTAAAGGGACAACCATTCGTGGTAAGCGAGCTGGTAGCCGCCTTTAACGATATCATCAACAAATAATCCCCCATGTCAAACACCGAGCACACATACACTATGGAATATACAGCATCAGACTTCAAAAAAGGACAGCCAAGGTGGTGCCCTGGGTGCGGCGACCACTTCTTCCTCGCCTCACTCCACAAAGCATTGGCAGAGATTGGCGTCAGACCATGCGACAACGCAGTAATTTCGGGCATTGGCTGTTCAAGCCGCCTGCCACACTATATGGCCACCTACGGCATGAACACCATCCACGGACGTGCAGCTGCCATAGCCACAGGCTGCAAAGTAGCAAACCCCAATCTTGAAGTATGGCAAATTAGCGGCGACGGCGACGGACTCGCCATCGGCGGCAACCACTTTATACATGCCAACCGCCGTAACATCAACCTCAACATGATTTTGCTCAACAACCGCATCTATGGTCTAACCAAGGGTCAGTATTCACCGACCTCGCCTCGCGGTTTTGTCAGCAAGTCAAGTCCTTATGGCACAGTTGAAGACCCATTCCGCCCTGCAGAATTGTGCTTTGGCGCACGCGGCCACTTCTTTGCGCGTGCCGTGGCCACCGACGCTCCCGGCACAATAGCCATACTCAAAGCCGCACAGAAACATAAGGGCGCTTCAGTATGCGAAATTCTGCAGAACTGCGTAATCTTCAACAACGGCACCCACGACAGCGTATACACCAAGGAAGGACGCGCCAAAAATGCCATTTACCTTGAGCACGGAAAGCCAATGGTATTCGGGCAAAACAACGAGTTAGGACTCATGCAAGACGGCTTCGGCATCAAAGTGGTCAAAATAGGCGAAGACGGCATCAGCGAAAAAGACCTGTTGGTTCACGATGCCCACTGCCAGGACAACACACTGCAGCTCAAGCTTGCCATGATGGAAGGTCCAGATTTCCCTATCGCCCTCGGCGTAATCCGCGATGTTGAAGCACCAACCTATGATGACTGCGTGACACAGCAGATAGAAGACGTTAAGAGCCAGAAGCCATACCACAATTTCGCTGAGTTGCTCGAGACAAACGACATCTGGACGATAGAATAATCCACAAATCGGCAGATACACCTGCACACACCATGCAGGCAAACAAAAAAAAACATTGACGAAATCCCCTGTTCGCATTCCACACAAAACGTGTGTAGCGAACAGGGGATTTCGTTGTCGATAAAAGAGTTTTTTTGCTCAGCTATGCGGCTTTGTTCCAATTATTATTTGTAATTTTGTAGAGATATACAGCAAACAACAACCATGGCAGAAGTTTTAAACGAAGAGACAAATTATTCCGCATCAAATATTCAGGTGCTTGAAGGCCTCGAGGCTGTTCGCAAACGCCCGGCAATGTACATTGGCGACATCAGCGAGAAGGGTCTGCACCACCTTGTTTACGAAACAGTCGACAACTCTATCGACGAGGCTCTTGCGGGCTATTGTACTGACATAGAGGTTGCCATCGGCGAAGACAACTCAATCTCCGTTCAGGACAACGGTCGCGGTATCCCTGTTGACATACACGAAAAAGAGGGCGTAAGCGCACTCCAGGTCGTCATGACCGTACTGCATGCTGGAGGAAAATTCGACAAAGGCAGTTACAAGGTCAGTGGCGGTCTACACGGTGTGGGTGTAAGTTGCGTCAATGCACTTTCTACCCATATGACTTCGCAGGTGTTCCGTGACGGCAAAATCTATCAGCAAGAATACGCCTACGGAAAGCCGTTGTATCCAGTCAAGGTGGTTGGGGAGACCGATTTGCGTGGCACGAAGCAGCAGTTTTGGCCCGATGGTTCGATATTCACTACGACGGAATACAAATATGACACCCTGGCCGACCGAATGCGCGAACTCGCATTCCTCAATGCCGGCCTCAAAATAACACTCACCGACAAGCGCGACAAAGACGAAAACGGCAATCCAAGAAGCGAGGTGTTCTACAGCGAGCAGGGACTCCGCGAATTTGTGCGCTACCAAGACGCAATGCGCACCCCGCTCATCCCAGACGTGATATATCTCAAGACTGAAAAAGAGGGAATTCCCATTGAGATAGCATTTCTCTACAACACAGGATACAGCGAAAACCTCCACAGCTATGTCAACAACATAAACACTGTAGAGGGTGGTACACACTTGGCTGGTTTCCGCTCAGCATTGACCCGTGTGCTCAAAAAATATGCCGAAGACACTGCTGGCAAACAGATAGAGAAAGCAAAAATAGAACTTTCGGGAGATGACTTCCGCGAGGGTCTCACGGCAGTAATCAGCATCAAGGTTGCTGAACCACAGTTTGAAGGACAGACAAAGACCAAGCTTGGAAACTCTGAAGTAATGGGCGCTGTCAACCAAGCTGTAGGCGAAGCTCTCACAAATTATCTTGAGGAACACCCCAAAGAGGCCAAGATGATTGTAGACAAGGTTATCCTTGCAGCTACAGCGCGCATTGCCGCACGCAAGGCTCGCGAAACAGTGCAGCGCAAAAACCCGATGTCAGGAAGAGGCCTGCCAGGCAAACTGGCCGATTGCTCGAGCAAAGACCCCGCTGAGAGTGAGATATTCCTAGTCGAGGGAGACTCCGCAGGCGGCAGTGCCAAGCAAGGGCGCTCACGCCAATTCCAAGCCATATTGCCTTTGCGCGGAAAAATTCTCAACGTGGAGCGTCAACAATGGCACAAAGCTTTCGAAAGCGACGAGGTCAACAATATCATTCAGGCTCTAGGAGTGCGCTTCGGAGTAGACAACGATGACAGCAAGACCGTCAACCTTGACAAACTACGCTATCACAAGGTGATTCTCATGACCGATGCCGATGTCGATGGACGCCACATCAACACACTAATCCTTACATTGTTCTTCCGCTACATGCCCGCACTCATAGAGCAGGGTTATGTATATCTCGCCACTCCACCACTCTACCGCTGCAAAATAGGCAAAATCGAAGAGTATTGCTACAACGACAATCAGCGAATGGAGTTTATGCGCAAATACAACCACGGATCCGAGAAGGGCGTGACCACTCAGCGATATAAAGGTCTTGGTGAGATGAACAAAGAGCAGCTTTGGAAAACAACCATGGACCCCGCCAATAGACTTCTGAAGCGGGTAACACTAGAAAATGCCGCTGAAGCGGACCACACGTTCTCCATGCTAATGGGCGACGATGTGGACCAGCGCCGCAATTTCATAGAACGCAACGCCAACAACGCCAACATTGACGCTTAGGGGTTGCAGCATTAACAAAAAAGCCACAAGAGGCACCCCTCTTGTGGCTTTTTTGTTGACAGTCTGACCCACGCCACTATTTGTGAAAATTAGCGACTAAGATAAATGAGCAGCCTCTCCTGATTCTTGACATAATCTCCTACCGACACCACGTACGACAACGAGACCAAGAAATAACCGATTGACCGCACGACTTAACTCCTCAACTGATGTTAGACCAATAACGAGACAAAGAAACAACTGCATGACCGTATGACTTAATTCTCCCGCTGCTATCACGACCGACAACTAGACGCTTGACAGCTGTTGTGACTAACAGATTTCATGATGAAAAGCTCAACAATCGAGCAAATCGAGAGGCCTTATACAAACTCATAGTCATCTTATTTAGAAATTCTAACAACACAACTTAAAAATTATAGCAGCACGGCTAAAACGCTGTGATAATTCAGCACACGGGCGTGATTATTTTATACCGGAGCAGAACGATTTAATACTGGAACAGAACTATCCTACACAAAAATTCAATTATTCAGCACTAAAGTTTCAGTTATTCTACATTTATCATGATATTGATTAAAGAGCTTATAACTATTATATACCGGCCAAGTCAAATGATTTGACACGGCAACTTTAGCTATTAACATACAGCCACGACCATTCGGCATAGAAGTTAGAGTTCGACCATGCTTGGCAGATTCGGAAAACTCAACGTAGAAGTTTCCAACCCCCAACTTTGCAACATTCTAATTTTACCAGACAATGAATTACGCTTATTGACAATGTAGTCAACAAACAACAAGAAGCATATCGCATGAACAATCTGTATCACAATATCTGCGCAGAACTTATCGCGCATTATAGCGAGAGCGAAGCCGGGGCACTTGCCAGAATAGTCGTTGAAGACGTGATGCACTTGTCATTTACAAAAGTGATGGCAGGTATCGGCGGCAATATCAGCGAGGAAGAGCAGAAATCGCTCTCGGACATCATTGCACGTCTAAAGCGACATGAGCCAATACAATACATCACTGGGCAGACAGAATTTTGCGGACTACGCATAACGGTGAATTCTTCAGTGCTAATACCTCGACCGGAGACAGAACAATTGGTAGAACTTGCCGTTAAGACACTCAACGCAGACAAACCCGCCAAAGTGATGGACGCATGTACGGGCAGTGGATGCATAGCAATTGGCATCAAAAGCCAGAAGCCCCAATGGCAAGTCAGCGCATGCGACATATCGTCCGATGCTCTAAAGACAGCCCAAAACAATGCAGAACTAAACAACGTTGAAATATCTTTTTCGCAGTTAGACCTGTTGGCAGGCGATTTTCCTCAGAATCACTACGATATGATTATCAGCAATCCACCCTACGTGATGAACAAGGAGAAAGCTGAAATGCACCACAATGTGCTTGACTACGAACCACATGAAGCAATCTTTGTGGGCGATGACAATCCGCTTGTATTCTATGATGCCCTTGCTTCATGGGGACAAATTGCCCTCGACAAAGGCGGTCTGCTGCTTGCAGAAATCAACCACCTGTTAGCCAAGGAAACCGAAGAACTTTTCATCGCTCGTGGCTATTCTGTGGTTACAACTGCCAACGACTGTTTCGAAAAACCACGATTTGTGATATGCAGAAAATGAAGAAAGTCCTTTCAGAGCAGGAAATCTATCAAAAGTTGTCGTACCTCTGCTCAACGTGCGAATATTCTCCATTCGACATCAAGCGAAAAGCCGTCACCTATGGCGCATCGACAGAGCTCGCCGACCGGGTGACCGACCGCTTGATAGACGAAAACTATATCAACGAACAACGCTATGCCAACTCGTTCGTACACGACAAATTTGAGTTCAATCACTGGGGACGCAACAAGATTATCGCAGCGCTGCGACAGAAGTACATTTCAACCAGCTGTATTGACCAAGCAATGAACCTCATCGACGATGATGAATACCGAAAAGTCTTGCGAGAATTACTCCTTGCCAAATTGCGCCAAATTCACGAACCAGATTCATACAAACGCACCAAGAAACTATTAGCTTTTGCCGCATCACGCGGTTTTGAGCCAAGCCTTTCCTATGATTTAGCCAACGAAATTTGCGGTCTGGATTTCACGTAGAATATTAGTTTGCAGCAAACTATAGCGCTGCCACTATTCAAGTTCGCTCAACTCCAGCCAACGCATGGACTTCTCATCGAGTTCACTATTGATAATTGGCAACCGCTTGGATAGCGATGTTATCTCTTCGACATCTACGGCCATGCCACTGAGTTTTTCGATTATTTCACTCTTTTCAGCTTCAAGAGCATTGATTTCTGCCTCAAGGGCTGCGTATTCTTGGCGTTCCTTGAATGACATTGTCCGTTTAGTAGTCTTTTCCTTAACCTTGTTAGCAACCGGACGGGCTGTCGCCGTATCAGCCTTAGCTACAGCCTTGGTATTTGCGGCACTTTCATCTCGGTATTGCGTGTAGTTGCCGGGAAAATCCTTCACCTCACCATTTCCTTTGAACACAAGGATATGGTCTACCACTTTATCCATGAAATAGCGATCGTGACTCACAATGATGACGCATCCCTCAAACTGCCGGAGGTATTCTTCGAGGACCTGAAGGGTGACGATATCGAGGTCATTGGTGGGCTCATCGAGCACAAGGAAGTTGGGGCTGCGCATCAGCACAGTGCACAAGTACAATCGGCGCAATTCTCCACCCGAGAGTTTGTATATATAGTTATACTGCTTTTCGGGCGGAAAGAGGAATTGCTGTAGGAACTGCGACGCACTGAGTTTGCGCCCTTTGCCCAAGTCTACGTATTCAGCTATATCGCGCACAGCATCGATAACCTTCATCTGCATATTAAACGCCATGCCTTGCTGACTATAGTAGCCAAAGCGCACGGTCTGTCCTATGGATATCTTGCCCGAATCGGGCAGCACGTCGCCGAGCAACATACGGATAAACGTTGTCTTGCCCGTACCATTGTTACCCACGATGCCGAGCTTTTCGTAGCGCGAGAAATTATAGTAGAAGTCCTTGAGAATCACTTTATCACCAAAGGCTTTGCTGATATAGTTCATCTCAAAAATTTTGCTGCCGATGTACGAACTCTTCACCTCTAGGCGCGTCTTCTCCTGGGCGTAAGATTTAGAAGCCTTTTCCTCCAGGTCATAGAAAGCCTCCTCACGGAAGCGCGCCTTGTGCCCACGGGCAGAGGGAGTGCGGCGCATCCACTCCAGTTCCCGACGATACAGATTGCCCAGACGAGCCAGTTCAGCGTTGCGCTGGTCGAGACGCTGTTGCCGTTTGTCGAGATAATAGGAGTAATTGCCGTGGTATATGTAGACCGTTTGGTCTGCCAATTCCATAATATCGTTGCATACTCGGTCGAGGAAATAACGGTCGTGTGTCACCATGAGCAGCGACATTGTGGTCTGCTGCAGATAGCGCTCCAGCCATTCAATCATCTCGAGATCCAGATGGTTGGTAGGTTCGTCAAGCACGAGCAAATCAGGCTCTGTAAGCAATATGTTGGCCAACGCCACACGCTTGACTTGCCCACCCGAAAGATGACCGATTTTCTCGTTGAAATCGGTAATTTTGAGCATCGAGAGTATTCCCTTGACCTTAGCCTCATAGTTCCACGCATCGGTGGCATCCATCTTTTCCATACACTCATCAAGTCCGGGAGTGCCGGGAGTGTCGAGGGCTGTTTGATAAGCAAGCACCGTGTTGGCAAGAGCCGAGCCGTGCTGCAGACACGCCTCCAGCACTGTCAAATCTTCGGGATATGAAGGACTCTGTTTGAGATAGCCCGTACGCAGATTGCGTCTCCAAACTATCTCTCCCTCCTGATAATCTTCGCCATCACACAGAATATTGAGCAAGGTCGTTTTGCCCGTACCGTTTTTGGCTATTATGCCAACCTTGTTTCCTTCGGTGATGCTGAAACTCACCTTGTCCATCAATGTGAGGCTGCCGATTCGTTTGGTCAACCCCCTCACATCAAGAATAGAATTTAGTGCCATCGCGAATGGAGTTTATTTGCAAAGTTACGCATTTTTTCGTTGTCGGACGGCATAAATCAAGAGCACATGAAGCGGGTGTAACGTGGCTTTGGAGTGCCAGACCATGCTGATTTGTCGTGAGCGTTTCGGGGGAAACGTAATCGCACTTCCGCCGAAACTGATATGCGTTTCCGCCGAAATCGATATCAATTTCGGCGGAAACAGAGTCGTCGGCTCAGCATTTAATACGGCTGCGTGGCTTGCGGATTTCGATTGGTCATGTTTTTTTAATTACCCCAAAGGTCTTAACCCGAGCATGTCTTGATGACTTTGGGTATAATTTCGTATCTTTGCAACATAATAACTTAACACCCTAAATAATATGAAGACTGTAGAAACAGCATTTGCAGAACAGCTGCTAGAAGTAAAGGCTATAAAACTCCAACCTGAGAACCCCTTCACTTGGGCCAGCGGATGGAAGTCTCCGTTCTATTGCGACAACCGCAAGACACTCTCCTACCCCGCCCTGCGCACGTTTGTAAAGGAGAATCTCGCCAAGATGATAAAGGAAAACTTCCCCGAGGCAACTGCCGTGGCTGGTGTGGCTACGGGTGCCATTGCACAAGGCGCATTGGTAAGCGACGAGTTGGGTCTGCCATTCTGCTACGTGCGTTCGAAGGCCAAGGACCACGGCATGGGCAACCTCATTGAAGGCACTCTGCCGGAGGGCAGCAAGGTCGTGGTGGTGGAAGACCTCATTTCCACTGGCGGCAGCAGTCTCAAGGCTGTTGAAGCTCTCAGAAGCGCTGGTTTCGAGATAGTCGGCATGGTGGCAGCCTACACCTATGGGTTTGCAGTGGCAGAAGAGGCTTTCCGCGCTGCCAACGTGAAGCTGCTCACCCTTACCAACTATCAGGCTGTAGTAGACGTGGCCACGGCTACGGGCTATATCACCGCTGACCAGCAGCCTACACTCGACGAATGGCGCAAGAGTCCCGACACATGGCGCAATGACCTCAAGTAACAAACCCTTTATACTGACACCCGAAAAACTCGACAAGACATGAGTGAGTTCAAAAGCACAGTGCATCAGATTGCAGCTTCGCAGACCGTAGTCTACAACAGAATTTCAGACCTCAGCAACTTGGAGGAAATCAAGCACGGAATGAACAACCCCGAGTTTGCCCAAAAACTGATTGAGCAGATAGGACAAGACCAGTTTGACCAGATGAAACAATACATGGAGAAGGTCAGCTTTGACAAAGACACTATTACAGTCGGCAACATTTCAATGGGCGACATACATCTGAGGATTATAGAGCGCGAGGAACCCAAAACGATAAAGATGGAGGTAGACGGAACACCTATGCCCATCAACATGTGGATACAGCTGTTGCCCAACGGCAGCGAGGCTTGCGCAGTTAGGGTGGTTATCAAAGCCGAACTTAATTTCTTCATAAAGCAAATGGCCAGCAAACCGCTTCAGAAAGCCGCCGACGGAATAGCTGAATTGATTGCGCGCATACCCTACAATCAAAGCATATAGTAATCATGGCAAACAAACTTTGGGAAAAGAGCGTAGAGGTCAACGACAAAATAGACCGATTCACCGTGGGGCGAGACCGCGAACTTGACCTCTATCTCGCGAAATATGACGTGATGGGATCGATGGCTCACATCACTATGCTGGAAAGCATCGGACTGCTCGGTGCCGACGAGCTGAAGCAACTGCTCGGCGAACTACGCAATATCTACGGCATGGCACAGAGAGGCGAGTTTGTCATCGAAGACGGTGTGGAAGACGTTCACTCACAGGTGGAACTGATGCTGACGCACAAGCTGGGCGACATGGGCAAAAAGATTCACTCAGGCCGTTCACGCAACGACCAAGTGCTGGTAGACCTCAAACTGTTCACCCGCGACCGCATCATGGAGATTACCAACAAGGTCAAGACCCTCTTTGAGACCCTACAGCAGCAGAGTGAAAAATACAAAGACGTACTTATGCCGGGCTACACCCACTTGCAGGTGGCCATGCCCAGCAGTTTCGGGCTGTGGTTTGGCGCTTATGCCGAGAGCCTTGTCGACGACATGCTTTTCCTGCAAGCTGCCTACAAGATGGCCAACCGCAATCCTCTTGGTTCGGCTGCCGGCTATGGCTCTTCATTCCCACTTAACCGCACGATGACCACGCGCATGCTCGGTTTCCAGTCAATGAACTACAATGTGGTCTACGCCCAAATGGGGCGTGGCAAAACCGAGCGCAACGTATGCTCGGCTTTGGCTGGCGTGGCTGGCACTTTGGCAAAGATGGCATTCGACGGTTGCCTGTTCAACTCACAGAATTTCGGCTTCGTGAAGTTGCCCGACGAGTGCACCACGGGGTCGTCCATCATGCCGCACAAGAAGAACCCCGACGTGTTTGAAGTGATGAGAGCCAAGTGCAACAAGCTGCAGGGGCTACCCAACCAAATCTTGCTCATCATGAACAATCTGCCGTGCGGCTATTTCCGCGACCTACAGGTCATCAAGGAACTCTTCGTGCCAGCCTTCGACGAACTTGAGGACTGTCTCGACATGGCCAACTACATCATCGGACGCATGGAAGTTAACGACCATATCCTTTCCGACAGCCGCTACGACGCAATGTTCAGCGTGGAGGAGGTCAACCGCCGCGTGCGCAACGGAGTTCCTTTCCGCGAAGCCTACAAACAGGTAGGACTGGAGATAGAGGCAGGACAGTTCGTGCCCGACAAGGACATTCACCACACCCACGAGGGATCAATCGGCAACCTGTGCAACAAAGAGATTGCCAAACTGATGCAAGAAATCTACGACGGCTTCGGGTTTGACCAAACACTGAAAGCCGAGGCAGAACTGCTCAAAGCGAAATAAAGACACCGTGCGATATGAAGAAGGTTACTGCCTTGATATTGTCACTCGCAGCATTGTGCGGCTGCAGTGACAGCGACTCCTACACCAAATACAGCCACTACAAGGCAGCCTTCACATATTTCTATGTGCAGACCGCTACTCCGCTCAAAGACGCCTTGTATTCTCCTGGCATATACTGCACCATAAAACTCGGTATTGACAAGAAGTTGCAGTTTCATACCCTCACGCAAGACTTGGCTCTGCCAGTCACCGCTACGAACTACTACCAGAACTTTACGTGCATATCGGGATTCATCGTGGGGTATTCCAACCTTATAGAGGTGGGTACCGACAATCTCACCCAAGTGTGCTATGACCTGGCTTGCTCCAACTGCTACAACGACGATGCCATCAGCCGCGACCTTGTGCTAAAGGAAAACGGCTATGCCTATTGTTCACGATGCAAGCGCACCTACAGCCTCAACAACATGGGCATAATTGATGCCGGCGAGTCAGGACGACCGCTTGAGCGTTACCATATCAGTCTGCCCGACCCAAACCGCATGGTGATCTACAACAACTAGAGCCGCTTCAAAAGCACATCAAAGCGTGAGTTTGCACACGATTTTGCAGACAAGGTGTACGACAAGTTGTTTTTAGCCCCAAAGTTTATCCGATGTGGGGAATTATTCCTAACTTAGCATCAGTAATATTACTGTTAAAAAACGGAGGTTACTTATGGACAACAAAAATTATTGTATCATTCTTGCTGGCGGTGTCGGTTCTAAACTATGGCCGATAAGCAGCTCCGACAAGCCAAAACAGTTCTTGGACCTATTCGGTATTGGGCGGACAATGCTTCAGATGACCTACGACCGATATTCTAAAATTGTGCCGCCAGACAATATATATATAAGCACCTACAAGAATTATGTTGACATCGTCAAGCAGCAACTGCCCGACATAAACCCAAAGCATATAGTAGCGGAACCGTTGCAGATAAACACCGTTCCTGCCACAGCACTCACGATGATAGACATAATGGGGCGCAACCCTGAAGCCAACGTCATCTCAGCCCCTGCTGACCATATCATCTATGACATGGCAGCTTTTGAAGAACAACTGAATAAGGGGCTGAAATTTGCCGATGAAACGGGCAATTTCATCGCCATAGGCATAAAGCCCACCCGGCCCGCAACAAGCTACGGCTACCTGCAGGTTGGCGACAAAACAAAAGACGGATTCATGAGCCTAAAGAGCTTCACAGAGAAGCCTAATTTAGACTTTGCCCGCGTGTTTTGCGAGAGCGGCGAGTTTTATTGGAACACTGGCATCTTCATTTGGAATGTCAGTGCCATGTTGCACGCCATGGAGCAAGACTATCCCGAATTTAACAGGCTGGCATCGCTTGTCAAAGGTTCTATCGTGGCAGAAGATGCCGTCCACGTAATGGAGGAACAGTATTCACGCATTCGCTTTCAGTCAATCGACATGCTCATTCTTGAGCACAGCGAAAACGTCTATGTCGCTCCATGTGAATTTGGTTGGGCTGATATTGGCACGTGGAAGAACTTCTATGACCTCCGGCAGAAAGACAGCGACAACAACGTCGTGGTGAATGCCAAGACCATCCTCCACAACTGCAAGGACAACTTGCTCTTTACAACGTCCGACAAAGTAGTGGCGTTGCAGGGACTCGAGGGCTATATTGTTGTGGAAAACGACAAGGTTCTCATGATTTGCAAGAAAGACGACCCAGCCCTTGTAAGGCGCATTATGAATGACGCCAAGCTGAAGTTTGATGACGACATAGTGTAGAGGAATCTGCTGTCAGCCAACATGAGACTTGGTCGTATGGAAAAAGGAATCATAGAACTATATCCATTCTTGTTTGAGCCCAATCTTCGTGAGGTAGTTTGGGGCGGCTCTAAACTTGAAGCTTGGAAAGGGCTGCCCCCCGACGGCAGGCTTATTGGCGAAAGCTGGGAAGTAAGCGGTTTGCCCGAGCGTCCCGGCATCGTGAGCAACGGCAACCTCGCCGGCATGAAGATTGCCGACATCATATCGGCTTGCGGCGAGCGAGTGTTGGGAAAATCTGTAGCAGAAAAATACGGCGCAGAACTCCCGCTACTCGTCAAGTTCATTGACGCCAACAAAGACTTGAGCATACAGGTGCACCCCGACGACGAGATGGCCATGAGGCATCACGGAAAGAAGGGCAAGACCGAGATGTGGTATGTCATTGACGCAGAACCCGGAGCAAGCCTCTATGCTGGCTTCAAAGAGCGCATAACCCCCTACGAGTATGCATGCAGAGTGAAGGACGGCACTATCTGCGACGTGCTAGCTCGCCACGATGTCAAGCCAGGAGACGTATTCTTTATTCCGCCCGGCAGGGTCCATGCCATTTGCGGGGGAATATTGCTTGTAGAAGTGCAGCAGAGCAGCGACGTCACCTACCGCATTTTTGACTACAATCGACGCAACATTGACGGCAATTTGCGCCAGCTTCACACTGAGTTGGCAGCACAAGCCATCGACTATGAAGTACTAGACGACTATCGCACCAATTACATCGACGAAGCAGAGAGGGCAGTTCCCATCATTCAAAGCCCGTATTTCAACATTCGAGTAATGGAAATTGCCGGCATGTTTCATCGCAACATGATGAAGTATGACTCGTTCATCATAAGCGTTTGTCTTAGCGGTGCGTGTCAAATCTCTATCAGGGGGCATCATGACATCAGCCCTGTGATTATCACCGAAGGTCACAGTTGTCTTATCCCCGCAGAGCTCGCCGACTACGACATCACGCCCCTTAACGGCGAAGCCAAGATTCTTGAGACCTTCATCAACAACATGGACTCGGGGCTTGGCGCAAGGATAAACAGATTTTTCCACATATCAAGGCGATAAGTTCCTTTGACTCTTCTAGTACACCAATCTCCCCTTTAGTTTATCGGGTGAGCCCACTAAATTTCTACGAAGACCGAATCTAAGCTTTGTGCCTAACGACGTATAGTTACGCACAAAAAAAATCCGCAACGATCAAGTGTATGGTCGTTGCGGATTTTTTTTTGCGCGTAGTATGCTGTTTTTAGAACATCTTTTCTGGATATTGTCCTTCTTCGCCCAGCTTGGCGAATTTGGCTACTACTCCAGGACGGTCTTCGGGATAAGTCACACCAAACCATTTTGAAGTAGTGTCGAGCACCTCGCAAGTAGCCGTGCCGTTCTTGATGAGGTGGTCTACCATGAGCGGAATGAAGAATTCGCTCTTAAGGTTTTTCTGATTGACGGGATCAGAAAGGAATGTCTTGAAGAACTCATCACTGTGCTTGAAATAGTCGGGAGTAAATCCCCAGAAGTTCATGCTGACAGGTGTTGTGTCTGGTATTGCGACCCACTTGTCGTTTTCGTCCAAGTATTCCACAACACCATCGTGGCGTTCAATCTTGGTACGCTCTACTACCGAAGTAAGATGATGTGTCTTTTCATCATATTCGCAGACACCGCGGCTAACAGAACCGCTATCGCTGAGCGTATTGTCTACACGGAAACCTACCATGGCATACTTGCCTGTACTGCCTTCGGGCAACTCACTGAGGAACTTGCCCATTACCATAAATGAATCTCTATCGTAGAAGTCATCGCAGTTGATTACAGCAAACGGTTCCTTGATAATATCCTTGCCCATCATGACGGCGTGGTTTGTTCCCCATGGTTTCTGACGGCCTTCAGGCACGGTGAAACCTTCTGGAAGGCTGTCGAGTGCTTGGAAGCAGAGGTCACACGGAACGTGGCCTTCGTATTTCGCCAAGATTTGTGTACGGAATTGCTCTTCAAAGTCTTTGCGGATTACCCATACGATTTTACCAAATCCAGCCTTGATAGCGTCATAGATTGAATAGTCCATAATCGTCTCGCCGTGAGGGCCGAGAGTGTCCAGTTGCTTCAGGCCACCATAGCGGCTGCCCATACCTGCTGCGAGGAGGAATAGTGTTGGTTTCATGTTGTTATGTGTTTTTAAAAGTCTAGTCTTTGAATGTGTAACGACACTGTTCTCCTTGCAGATGCACACAATGCCAAATACGTTACAAAGATAGGCTTTTTATCGGTTCTATGTATAAATTTACAGCCACAAATCACATTTTTTCACAAAAACGGCAGACATCAGACACAAAAGCGGAACTATTTTCGCATAATGAGGACATATAGAATCACTGGCACGCCAAAGAGGGGTGTCACCACGTTGAGTGGTATGAGTGTGCCGTCGGGTGGCAAACTGCACACCCAGTTGCAGGCAAGTCCCACAATGCCTCCGACGACGAGGGTCAGCGGCATGACTATGCGGTGGTCAGCAGTGTGCGAAATCATCTTCGCAATATGGGGCACGGCGAGGCCAATAAATGATATCGGGCCACAAAAGGCTGTGGTGATGGCAGAAATCAGTCCCGTAGCGACAAGCATGGTGTTGCGTATGCGCTTCACGTTGAAGCCGAGACTACTGGCATAGCGATTGCCAAGCTGCAAAGCGTTGAGCGGTTTGATCAGTGTGACACAAAAAAACACACACAGCACCATGGCCAGACTAAAGAACGGCATTGCCTTGAGGCTGACTCCTCCGAAATTGCCCAAACCCCACATCACGTAGCTGTGGACGCCCTGCTCGGTGGCTGAATAGTTGAGTAGCGAAATGATTGACGAAGTGACGTAGCTTATCATGATGCCAGTAATCAGCAGGGTGACATTGCTACGCACGTAGTTGGCAAGCAAGGCAAGCAAGGCGATGACGGCAAGTGCACCAACGAAAGCTGCCATCACGATAAGCACAAAGCCGCCAAGCACTGTCCCCATCGTCACAACACTTCCTCCCAAGAACAACATGACAACAGCCACTCCGAGCCCAGCTCCGCTGTTGACTCCTAGTATCGACGGGTCGGCAAGGGGGTTGTGAAACACTGTCTGCATAACTAGTCCGCTCGCAGCCAATGCAGCGCCGCAAAACAGTGCTGTCAAGGCTTGCGGCATACGCGACTCAACGACGATATATCTCGTCACGGAATTAGTCTGCTCTCCTGTCAGCACTGATAAGATTTCAGCTAACGGCAAATGAACTGAGCCAGAGAAAATATTAAGGACTAGCAGTGCTACAAGGACAACACAGCCGACAGAAAACAATGCAGCACGGTGTAAAGATGTGGTCATCTTAATTTAATGGGGAGTAGAATTTCAGTTTGTGGTCGGGCAATAGTTCGGGGTGGAATATCTTTATCATGTCGGCTATCAACAAGTCGGGGCGAAATGGTGCTTCATCATAGAACGGCACTTTGGTGGTGTTGCACCCATATATGTTGTGACTCTTGAAGGCCCGAAACTTGGTATAAGCAGAGTTTTCCTTGCCCAACTCACTATAGGAATAATCTTCGCTGCGTCCGTATTTTATTATCCACACATCGGCGTCAAGCGAGGTTGTCATAACCTTCTCCAGCGACAGCGACTGGGTACCGCTCAACGTCTTGTCGCCAATGCTATAGTCAGCCCCTGCATCAGCAAAGAGTTCTCCATAGATACTATTGCCACCGGGCAGATACCAGGTGCGGGCATTCATCATGTCTACCAAAAGCTTTGGGTGTTTGTGCACACCACTGGCAATGCTTTTTAGCGAAAGGTAGTTGTCCCTTATCTTATTGAACAAGGCCACGGCTTCACGCTCCTTACCCACCAGCATGCCATAGAATTTTATCCATTCGGCTCGTCCGAGTGCCGACGTTTCCATATAGTCAGCGCATTCAACAATCGGGATGCCCGTCTTTTCAATTACCCCATAGCTTGTACCCTTGAACGGTGACATCAGAATGGCATCGGTGTTGAGTTGGACGATGCGTTCGGTGCTTGGATTCATGCTGCTCCCCGCATTGCGTATTTTTCCGTCATCAATTTGACGCAAGACAGTGCTGTCCATTATGTAGTTTGCATCGCAGACACTGCCCACCTGGTCAAGAGTACCGAGTTGTCGGAAGAGGTTTACGTGAACAGAAGTACTGACACACATTCTTTTTAACGGAGTCCTAATAATCGTGGTTTCATCGGGCAATTCTGCTGGTTCATCTGCATTATCCGGCACCAGGGCATATTGGTGTAGAACAGCGTTGTCCGACCATGGGTCGGCGATAGTCACAAGGGTGTAGCCAGCATGTCGCTCAATATGCAACAAGCAGCTATAGTCCATGCGCAAGGTGTCGCACGATTGTTGCCTATACGCAGTATTGCCGCAAGAGCAAAGAGCAGCACAAAGTATAGTCAGAACTATGGTTCTTAGGACAGCGTTCATCTAAGATTCGTAAATTTATCAAATATCCCCCCCAACAATTGCTGCAGGGAGAAATACTTGTAGTGTCAGAAGAAAATTATTGTACCAGGATTTGCTTGACAGGTCCGTTTGAGTTAGAATTGTTGTCATCGTCACTGCACGACACAAAGCGAAGTGCGGCAAGTGCGGGCAACATAAGTTTGCAAAAAGTCTTCATCTCTTTTTATGGTTTATGTAAATAAAATCTACAAATGCTTGCGGCAAAACCTTGTGTGAACGGATTCCACAAACGGTTTCAGACATTATTGTTTAGGAGATATCCACAGCCTGAATACTCGCAGGCTTCTCTCCAGGCACAACGACAGACAGGTCTTCTGGCTCGTCCCACATGATGCGCCTTCCCAGCTGTGGCAAATGCCAATGCAGTTGCTGCCAGTGGCTTTGTGTGTGTGCATCATGTACCAATG
>CAVCAW010000025.1:26874-63979 GCA_963600315.1 Bacteroidaceae bacterium
AAGCCACGCAACGCAGGGTGACTGTCTTGCTGATGCAAAAGTACTAAAAGCCACTAAAAATCGCATGGATTTACAATTTTTTTTGTCATTGATTTCTTGCGGCAGCCCATTCTGTTCGCAGATTATTTTACTGAGCTAACTACTGAACTTCGGGGGAAACGGATAAGCATTTCGGGCGAAAAGCTAATCCATTTTCCCCGAAACGCTCAACAATTTCCGCAGAAAACGAGAAATCAAGTCAACACTTTCCGCCGTTGTGGTTGACTAACGAGCGTGGCTGTCAGAAAGAATAGATTGCTGAAGCACGCCACCCACGTCCGGGCATAGGATAATGGGCGATAACTTCATATTGCTTGTTGAAGATATTGCTGACGGTAAAAGACAGACGCAACTTGTCGCTCATTCCAACATGCAAGGTTTTGAAGGCTGTAATGCCAAATTCAGCATATCCAGAGATTCTTGTACCTGCACTATGGGCACCAGTAGTCCATCGGGCACTTTGGCCGTTGGAATCGGCAGAAATGCAAACCCAAGGATTTTCCCAAATAGCAGAAAGACTGAATGTGTGTACAGGCTGATAGGCAATCTGCTTTTTGTAGGTATCAGCAATTTTGCTTGACCTGTCAAGTGCGTCTTGGTAGGAATAATGTCCCTTCAATGTGAGCTGCTGACCAGGACGTAGAATGTGAGTAATGTCGAATGCTACATCAACACCATTTATTACGACACGCGATGCATTTATGTTCTGCCACACGAAAAGATTGACAGGAATCGACACAATCTTGTCGGAGATTTCGTTGCGATAGCCGTCGATTGTCAAAGCCACCGTTGTTCGCTTGCCAAGCCGCCTAGAGGCAGTAAGCCCAAGATTCCACATGGAGGTTTGTTCTGGGCGGGGCTCTTTGGCACCTATGTGGTAGTAGTAGAGATCGCTAAACGATGGCATACGAAATATTTTCTTCCACATCGCCCGGAGAGTGATGTCGTCGGTGATTTTAAGCGCAACACTCGCCGAGGGAGTCCACTTATGGTAGTTCCGCCCACTTATTCCCGAATGAGCCTTGTTAATGTAATTGGAATTGAGCAGGCGAGCACTTGCCGAAAGGATTCCGCGATTCCAACGGGCAGAAACAGTGTTAAGAATGCTATGGCGAACGGGACGCACGTTGTTCACCATAGCGGAGCGACTGCTTAGCAAATTGGCCACATAGTCGGACGCACATGAAAATGACCACTCACGATGAGGCTTCCACAATGCGGCACTACTAAGATACCACTCGCGTTGCCAATATTCCGCATCCATAATGTTGTTTTGGTACAGACGGTCGCGATAGTCCGAAGAAGCCCAGTCCCACTTGGCGATACTCTTGAGTTGCCATTGCTTGGAGATTCTGCCATGGTATCTTGCTTGAACAAACACGTTGCGCTCACGAAGGAGTTGCTTGCTCTCCGAAGTGTAGTATCTCACCACACCAGGCAACTGTCGGTCGTTGTCGTAATAGTATGCTTTAGCGGACAATTGGTGGTTGTCATTAAACTTGTAGGCCGCAAAAATCTCCGCATGACATTGATTCATGCGCGAGTGCGTACGTCGTTTGCGAATCCGCTCGGCTATGTTATACACCGTAAACGGATAATTATTTTCTGCATATAGGTAGTCTGCCGACAGCGAAAGTTGAAGTTTGCCCAGCCCTTTGCCGACACTTACGGCAGGGTTGGTATACCCCCAAGCTCCTGCAGTAATCTGTGCATTCAAGCGCAAACACGTGTCTCCGCTATGCTGCGTGACAATATCAATAGTGGCAGGCAAACTGGCATTGCGTGCGGCCACAAAAATATCGGTTCCATCGCCTATTTGGAGCGAAACGCTCTGAATGCCGTTAAGCGTATAGCGCTGCAAATCTACTTGACCCGATTGGGGATTACCAATCGCAATCCCATCATAGTTGACGGCTGTAAACTGTGCCCCTAGCCCCCTGATGCCGACCGTCTTCATACCACCAGCACCGCCATAGTCGCAAGGTCACTCCCGTCATGTGTTTAAGAGCATCGCTAGTATTAGCGTAGCCCAAGTTCCTCATTTCATCAATGGAAACGACTTGACGAGGCACAGCTGAGTTAAGAACGGTTTGTCGATTGGACTGACGTATGGTCACACCCCCAATCTTGGTGTCTCTAAGCGTACTGTCACCACGCACATCAGCCCTTGTCGACAAACAAAACAATCCCCCCGCCACACACACGGCAAACATGCGTTTGGAAACGAATGCAAGGCGGGGGAACATAGGCATTTGTCAGGGCTTAACGATACTCAAACATCTGACCGTTTACACCGATGCCTTCGGCCACAATATGCAACCGTTGGTCATCGCGCGAATTAGAATAGAAAATCACATCAGCCTTTCCATTCTCGTCGGTAGTGAGCGAAGGATTCCAATACAGCGTACGACGATGGTCTGCTGGTGTTGGCATATCTTTGAGACGATAGTCGGGACTATAGAATTCATCGCATTTAGAATAGCCGTGGAGGGTAGCCCAACGCGTTCCTCTTTTATAGTATTCCATTTCATCATCAGGATCGCAAGAAAACAGATATGCCACAGCATTGGTTGAAGAACTAGAGAACTCATTGAATTCTCCATTATCATCAACCTGCATTCCCACCACGCTGCGAGAAATTTTGTTGGCCACATCGATATTTTCCACTATGATTAAAGAGCGAAAACTGCTCAGCGGATAGGTGGGGTCTAGTACTCTTATGCGACCCTCCTGTGTTTTGTCGATATCTTTGAGTGTCTTCATAATTCTGCCATTGAAATACAACTCACCGTCCGTAGGATAGTATTCTACTGATGGGTTGACAGTGGCAAGCCATTCCCACAGGTTAGGGATAGCGTTTCCTTGGTCAAGATATTTGTCGAGTTCGCGTGGAATGTCATAATAGTACGAAGCTCCTCGTTTTGCAACATTTTCTCCGGAGCCTCTCTTCACACCCGAAATAGGGTCGTAGCCAAAGATTGATTTGCGAGCCTTGACTGTCACGCCTCCAATCTTGATCAATTTGCCTATTACATCGGGAATTGTGTCAGCCCACTCAAAAGTTGGCACAGCCTTGGAGGCAGCTTCAGTACGAACCTGCTCCAATGGTTGCGGTTTTGCTATTGCCAAAGGCTCATAGGGCTTAGCGGACGGAGAGAAGTTTCTCTGAATGCGCAAATTAGTATACACACGCTTGTCTTTCTTGTCGGTCACAGTAATTACCGCTGATGCATCGCCATAGAATTTAGGCAATTCCACCGCATAGTTTCCATTATTGTCGGTGTTAACGGTGAAAGCCCTAGCTCCCGACGATGTGTTGAGCAAGAAGTTAACCGACAGGCTACCGTCTTTCTCCAACGCACTTTTTGCAGCAGAACTTTTCGTAACGTCTCCGAACAAGAGGAGCCCGTCTTCAATAGGTTGCTTTACTTGCAGAAGTTCCTTGCCGGCCATTTGTTTCCATGAGTAGCGTCGCCAACCTTGAACCATCAACAAAAGGTCGAGGTCATCTTTGCACCTGCCATTGTCGGCAGCAAAATAGTATTCAGGATTATTGATGTATCCCTTGAGTTCTGAAGAGAGAAGCATCTCGGTCTGTAGGCTATGATAGTCAGGACGCATCTCCGTATTAGCATCTCTCACGCTGATGGAGAAATCGCCTTGCAGCGGTTTGTCATCGGAATCAACCAATGAGATATCTAGAACGACGGGCGAAAAAGGACCATAAGAATCTTGATTCTGCGCTATTCGCATTTTTGGCGCTACCGTTTGTGGTTCTGCCCACACGAGTCTCTCACTAAGAATCTCGCCATAGGGAGTAAACAAGGTAATTTGGTTCACACCGTCTTTGAGATCTTCCGACTTAATTGTCACCGAACCATCGACAGAAGGAACCACACATTGGAAGAATCCCAACTGCGAACGACACATTACGCTGATGCCAAGAGTATCGTTTTGCAGAGACTCGGAAGCGTTGATGCTAACAGTGACGCTACGGTCAGCGTTTTGCGTGATGTGGAGGTCAGCGCCGTTGGTTCTTGGCTCGGGCAACTGAAACTGTGTAGACTTCTTGCCAGCAACGACCGCATAGGCCTGCTTAGGTGTCGCAGCGAAGCAAAAACTTCCCATTCCATCGTGAGAAGGTCGTGATGTAGTAAGAACTTTGCCTTCTGCGTCGCAAACAATTATGCTATCGTTGAGCGGCAATCCGTAGGCATCGGTTAGTTTGTAAGCAATGGTCGAAGCTTGCCCTACAGTGGAGTATCCTCCTTCGGGAAAGAACGAGAGCATCACGTTGCCCTTCTTCTGAGTGTTGGACGTAGTCAGCGGCTCTGGAGCCGTGCGTACCAAGTTATTCTTTTTTCTATAGCTGTAAACGGTTTCTGCAATCCGTGCGTCCGTGAAGTTTATTGTGTCCACCGGTTCTTCGTAGATCGGCACAACTCTGCTGAAGACAAAGGCATCGTCCCAGTTCAGCATGGCTCTCGTATAGGCTCTGACTTCATAGAATCCGGAGTTGCAGAGATCTTTGTCAAGCTTGAAGTCTCCATAAGTGCGCCCGTTGAATATAGGCAGGGTCTTTTGCTCGATGACTTGCCCGTGTGGACTAAGGATTTCAACATAAAGAACTTTGCTGACATCGGTGGGCAACAGGGTCGAAGCCCTAAACACATAGGCTTTGAACCAAATCGTTTCGCCCGGCATGTAGCCATTGTTATCGAGGTGAAGATAAACTTTCTCCTGCGTGTAGAACTTGTCGAAGGCTTTTAGGTTCTTCGCAAAGTAGTTGATGCGTGCCAAGGCTGTCGTGTCATTTTGGGCACTCAAGACGCTAAGCGGTAGTACCAAACATAATGAAAGCAATATGTGTCGCATGGCAAATTAAAGGTTTGTGATTATTTGTTTGTTATATCGAGCGAGTATCTATTTTTATGCCCAGTGTTCATTTATCATGGCAAGTACATGAATCTTTGTGTCAAGTATGCACGTCGTCATATCAAGAATGCAAACAATGCATGCTGAATGCAAACAACGCACATCTTGCTGCAAATATAGTGTTTTTACCTGAACACTCTTCAGAAAATATGCCAGTTTTTTATTTTTGCAGCCACAGGGTTTCTTAAACTCCACCTGCGAGCATTAATTTAATATGTGATAGCTTGGGATAATCCTCTTAAAAGTCGTAACTTTGCTACAAAATGTTGCTACAAATAAAGTAATATATTGCAAGATGATTCAATTTTACAAGACACCGGCAGGAAGCGTGATTGCAGTGCAAGCAAAAGACTCTCTGTCAAAGGAAAATGTAGACGCTTTGTGCTGGCTTTTCGGCGGCGCAAAGGTAGTGGAGAGTAACACAGTGAAAGGTTTTTTCATCGGTCCGCGCCGCGAGATGGTCACTCCTTGGAGCACCAACGCCGTTGAGATTACCCAAAACATGAACATCAAGGGTGTTGAGCGAATTGAGGAATATTTTGGTGTGGAAAGCGAGGATGCCGCCCACGACCCAATGCTTCAGCGCATGTATCACAATCTTGATGACAAGGTGTTTGAGACTAACATCAAGCCAGCGTCTATCAAGACGATTGAGGACATCGAGGTATACAACGAGGAGGAAGGTCTCGCCTTGTCGCCAGAAGAAATAGAATATCTGCACAAGGTGGAGGGTGAACTGGGTCGCAAGTTGACTGACTCTGAGGTATTCGGCTTTGCTCAAATCAACTCGGAGCACTGCCGCCACAAGATTTTTGGCGGAACGTTCATCATCGATGGCAAGGAGATGCCTTCATCGCTGTTTGCCATGATCAAGAAGACAACTAAAGAGAATCCGCACCACATACTTTCGGCCTACAAGGACAACGTAGCATTCTCACAGGGTCCTGTGGTGGAGCAGTTTGCTCCAGCAGACCAAAGCACGAGCGACTATTTCGTCATCAAGAACATAGAGAGCGTCATTTCGCTCAAGGCGGAGACTCACAATTTCCCTACCACCGTAGAACCGTTTAATGGTGCATCGACTGGCACTGGCGGTGAGATTCGTGACCGTATGGGTGGTGGAGTCGGTTCTTGGCCTATCGCAGGAACTGCTGTCTACATGACAGCCTACAGCCGTCTTGACGGCGAACGCCCCTGGGAGTCTATCTTGCCCGTCAGGAAATGGCTCTATCAGACTCCTGAGCAGATATTGATAAAGGCTTCCAACGGCGCAAGTGACTTTGGCAACAAGTTCGGCCAGCCGCTTATTGCCGGTTCGGTGTTGACTTTTGAGCACCAGGAAAATGGTGAGAAATATGCTTACGACAAGGTGATTATGCTTGCGGGCGGCGTGGGCTACGGCACCAAGCGCGACTGCTTGAAGAAAGAGCCTCGCAAGGGTAATAAGGTCGTGGTTGTCGGAGGCGACAACTATCGCATCGGTCTTGGCGGCGGTTCGGTGTCTTCGGTTGACACGGGTCGCTACTCTAACGGCATAGAGCTCAACGCTGTGCAGCGCGCCAACCCTGAGATGCAGAAGCGTGACTACAACCTCATACGCGCCCTGTGCGAAGAGGACGAGAATCCAGTTGTGTCGATTCATGACCACGGCTCTGCCGGCCACGTCAACTGCCTATCGGAGTTGGTGGAAGAGTGCGGCGGCGAAATCGACATGGCAAAACTGCCTATTGGCGACAAGACCTTGTCGGCTAAAGAAATCATCGCTAACGAGAGTCAAGAGCGCATGGGTCTGCTGATTGACGAGAAGCACATTGAGCATGTGCAGAAGATTGCCGAACGCGAGCGCGCTCCGATGTATGTAGTGGGCGAAACTACTGGCGACGCACATTTCTCATTCAAGCAGGCTGACGGAGTGAAGCCATTCGACCTTGACGTGGCCCAGATGTTCGGCCATTCGCCCAAGACGGTAATGATTGACGAGACAGTAGAACGCAAATACAAGAATCCGGAATACGAGGAAAGTAAAATATCGGAATATCTTGAACAAATGCTCCAAATGGAGAGCGTGGCTTGCAAAGACTGGTTGACTAACAAGGTAGACCGCTCAGTGACGGGCAAGGTAGCTCGCCAACAGTGTCAAGGCGAACTGCAGTTGCCGCTGAGCGACTGTGGCGTCGTAGCTCTTGACTACAGAGGCAAGAAGGGTATCGCCACTGCTCTGGGCCATGCGCCACAAGCAGGTCTGGCCAACCCTGCTGCAGGTTCAGTACTCTCCGTTTCAGAGGCTCTCACCAACATAGTATGGGCACCACTGGAAGAAGGCCTTGACAGCGTTTCGCTTTCTGCCAACTGGATGTGGCCTTGCCGCTCGCAGAAGGGCGAAGACGCACGCTTATATAAGGCTGTCGAAGCACTGAGCGATTTCTGCTGCGCTCTAAAAATCAACGTGCCCACGGGCAAGGACTCTCTCTCGCTGAGCCAGCAATATCCCGACGGAGAAAAAGTCGTATCGCCCGGCACTGTCATAGTCAGCGCAGGTGGACAGGTGAGCGACATCCGCAAGGTTGTGTCCCCCGTGATGGCCAACAACGCCAAGAGCACGTTCTATCACATAGACTTCAGCTTCGACACACTGCGACTCGGCGGTTCGGCATTTGCCCAGAGCCTTGGCTGCGTAGGCAGCGATGTGCCGGCATGCACCAGCCCAGAATATTTCCGCTCAGCCTTCAACGCAGTTCAGCAACTGGTAGCAAAAGGTCTGATAATGGCAGGTCACGACATATCTGCCGGTGGATTGATCACTACGCTGCTTGAGATGTGTTTTGCTAACACTGAGGGCGGCATGGAAATCAACGTGGATGGTTTCAAGGAAACAGACCTTGTGAAAATATTGTTTGCAGAAAATCCTGGTGTGGTAGTTCAGGTTGCCGACTCCAACAAAGCAGAATTCAAGAAAATTCTCGAAGATGAAGGTGTGGCATTTGTCAAGATTGGCAAGCCCACCGATGAGCGCCACATTCTGCTGACGCAAGAAAACATAACCCACCAATTCGCCATTGACTACCTGCGCGACGTGTGGTATCACACCTCCTACTTACTCGACACCAAGCAGTCATTCAACGGTCAAGCCGACGAACGCTATGTCAACTACAAGGCTCAGCCCGTAGAGTTTGCCTACAACAAGGATTTCTCAGGCAAGTTTGAGCACTACGGCATATCGCCCGAGCGTCGCGAAAAGAGTGGGGTCAAAGCAGCCATTATTCGCGAGAAAGGCACCAACGGCGAGCGCGAGATGGCCTATGTGCTTCACCTTGCAGGCTTCGACGTCAAAGACGTGATGATGACAGACCTTGTAGCCGGACGCGAAACGCTGGACGACATCAACATGATAGTATTCTGCGGCGGATTCTCCAACTCCGACGTGCTAGGCTCAGCCAAAGGTTGGGCGGGAGCATTCCTCTACAATCCGAGAGCCAAGGCAGCACTTGAACGCTTCTATGCCCGCGAAGATACCCTCTCGCTTGGCGTATGCAACGGATGCCAGCTCATGGTAGAACTTGGGCTGGTAAATCCCGAACTCAATGGCGGCAGCAAGATGCTGCACAACGCCAGCCACAAGTTTGAGAGCGCCTATCTGGGTGTCACCGTGCAGACCAACCGCAGCGTGATGCTCGGCTCACTGAGTGGCAACAAGCTTGGCGTTTGGGTGGCTCACGGAGAAGGACGTTTCAGCCTGCCCTACCCTGAAGACAAATACAATGTAGTGTTGAAATACAGCTACGACGCATATCCAGGCAACCCCAACGGTTCCGACTACAGCGTTGCAGGCATTTGCTCACTCGACGGCCGCCACTTGGCAATGATGCCTCACCCTGAGCGTGCCTTCTTCCCCTGGCAGTGTGGCACCTACCCCGCCGACCGCCGCAACGACGATGTCACTCCATGGATTGAAGCATTCGTCAATGCCCGCAAATGGGTAGAGAACAAGACTAAGTAACGACGGGGAATCGCCACACAATCGACTCCTGCGCAATCTCATTACACAATAACCGCACAAGACTGCACAATCGGTCTTGTGCGGTTTTTTTGTTGCACCATAATTCTATATGAAAAACCAACCATTTGGCTAACTGTCAAACTACAAAGGCTTTTGGATTGAAGCCAACCAAGTTTTTCAAGTCAAGCCGGAACAACCGGACTGGCAGAGCTTTACAAATAGCCACGTGCCAAAATTTCAGAGCCTTTTCTCAAATGCATTTCCGCCGAAACAGATGTCAATTTCCACGGAAACGCTATTGAATTTCGCCCGAAATGCTGATGCGTATCCGCCGAAATTGAATGGCGAGATGATGTTTAAGGGAGGTTGCGACAGTATTGCCATAGCTATAATATTGACGATAGCTTGAGAGAACTGATTCTGATGACCTTCTATCGAGGCATGCTATTGGCTCTGCTTCACATTAATTTCGCCTATGTGTAACCGGCTTGTAGAAGTTTTGTAATATCACGTCACTACTTTTGCATTGTCAAAAACGATCTTTCATGAACCGAGACAAAATCAAGAGATTCAAGCGGATTTACATTAAATTGCGCATTGTGTTGCTATGGGCATTGTTGGTATTGTTTGTATTGGCGATGGCTTTGTAGTCAGATGAGATATATGGAGAAACATAACAAGTGCATACAGTTAAACGAAGTGGAATTACTACTTCGCCGGCATGCAGACAGCCTACTTGACAACACTCACTGCGACTGGTCAAGCGATTGGGGTGACGGCTGGCTAGACGTAGACGAAGACGACGATGACTGTGACGACTAAACTAAAACAATCAGGCAAGACGATTTTTCGTCTGGCCTGATTGTATGTATAGTCTCTTGGGGGGCAAAGAACCGCTATTCGACTGGTTGTCGCGCTTTGTCTTCGGCTTGCACAACGTTGACCACATAGTCACCGATACGCTCGCATTCTCCAATGAAATCGTTGTAGAATGTACCTAAGCGATAGTCGTAGGCTCCAGAGTTGACGGCTTCTAAATTTTCGTCCTTACATTTAGAGCGGAAATCATTGAGCCTCTGTTCCAATTTGTAGGTATTATTGAGGTCAACCGGCATACTGTTGGCTTCCAACAAGATTTTGTGCATATTGTCGAGTGTCTCATCGGTGAATTTAAGCATTTCCTCCATGTGTGCTCTCTGCTCGTCGGTAAATGACACATTTTCGTTTTTACGCTGACGTGAGAGCGTGCGCACCAGGTTGTACATACTGTCGCCGATTGATTCGAGTTCATCGACTTCACGCAGCATTTGGGTGATTTGCTTCTTTGAGTCAGCCGACAGACGTCCTTCACTTACCTTGCGCAGATAGTCAGCAATCTCCGACTCCATGTTGTCGGTTATCTGCTCATAGTGTTCCACGCGCTTGAAATAGTCATCAAATTCGCTGTCTTTCTTGGAATCGATGGCCTTGCGCACCATACCCAGCATGCGATAGCACCTTTCTGCCATCACAGCCACTTCGTTGCGGGCCTGAATGATAGACAGCTCTGCCGTTGACAGCAAGCCTCCGGCAATGAAGCGCAAGCGCGGTTCCTCTTTCTTCTCCTTTTGAGGAAGAATTTTGCACACGAGTTGTTCAATCTGCTTAACAAACCATATAAGTATGAGGGTGTTGAAGATATTGAATGCAGTGTGGAAAGCTGACAGCTTGAACAGGTCGTTGTCGGGGGTGCCAAAGACATTGGCAACGAACCAACTGATACCATCGCAGAACGGATAGAAGAAGAACAGCACTAACACCACACCAAACACATTGAAGAGTGTGTGGACGAGAGCTGCTCGGCGTGCTTGGGTGTTACCAGTGAGCGAGGCGATGAAAGCCGTGATGGTCGTACCGATATTTTGACCCATGGCAAGAGCAGCTGCCTGCTCCAATCCAAAGCCCGGAATGTGCATGTCAAACAACATCAAGGTGACTGCCATCGTCGCTGCCGAGGCCTGCACCAACATCGTCACCAACGCTCCGACAAACACAAAGAGGATAATCGTGAAGAAGCCTCCGTCTGCCACCTCTGAAAGCATCAGCGCAACGGCTTTGCCCATCTGGATATCTTCGGCTGACTGCTGGAGGAAGCTCAATCCCATGAAGAGAAACGAGAATCCAAAGATAAACTCTCCGACAGATTTGCGCTTGGAATTTCCGCTGAATATCAAGGGGATACCAATGGCAAGCAGCGGCAAGGCGAAAGCCGCAATGTCCACTTTGAAGCCGATGGCTGAGATAATCCAGGCCGTGATGGTCGTGCCGATATTGGCACCCATTATCACTCCGATAGCCTGCGTCAGCGTCATGAGTCCTGCGTTGACAAACGAGATAACCATGACCGTGGTGGCTGAAGACGACTGAATGAGTGCTGTCACAGTTATACCGGTAAACACACCCATCACTCTGTTTTTGGTCATTGCCGCAAGAATATTGCGCAAGCGGTCACCAGCGAATTTTTCCAAGCCTTCGCTCATTATCTTCATTCCATAGAGGAAAAGTCCGAGCGCACCAAGCAAGGAAAAGATGTTAACAATTGTTTGCATTGAATGGTGATTGAAAAGTTTTCAGCAAAGTTATTACAATCTTGTTACATTTTTGTTAAACAATGAAAAAACATACGTGCTCGGAAGCGATTTTTCGGAAGAATATACAGAAAAAGCGGGCAAAGCCGCTTTGGCTTTGCCCGCTTTTAGAAGATTGAATCCGGTCTGCTCAGTGGCAGCCGATGCAAATGCTACATTATTATTCTGACAGGAGCAGTTTCATGAGTTCTACAGCAGAGTATGCCACTGATGTTCCAGGACCAAAGATGGCAGAAACACCAGCTTTGTATAGGAAGTCGTAGTCGTTAACGGGAATCACGCCGCCCGCAGTTACCACGATATCCTCACGTCCGAGCTTCTTCAGTTCCTCAATAACTGCAGGAATCAGAGTCTTGTGGCCAGCAGCGAGCGAGCTGACTCCGAGAGCGTCAACATCGTTCTCGACAGCTTGGCGTGCCGACTCTGCTGGAGTCTGGAATAGCGGTCCCATGTCAACGTCAAAACCACAGTCGGCATAACCGGTAGCCACCACTTTGGCACCGCGGTCGTGGCCGTCCTGTCCCATCTTGGCAATCATGATGCGGGGGCGGCGTCCCTCTTTCTTCGCGAACTCTTCGGTCAAGCGGCGTGCCTCCTGGAAGTAGCCGCTGTCTTTGCTTTCTGCTGAATACACGTTGGATATGGTTTTAATTACTGCTTTGTAACGACCCACGACAACCTCGCAGGCATCTGAAATTTCGCCGAGCGTACAGCGCAAGCCTGCTGCCTTGACAGCGAGGTCAAGCAAGTTCTTCTCGCTCTTCTTGCCATCCTTGAATTCCTGTACACACTCTGTGATTTCAGCCAGCACAGCCTTGCAAGCTTCCTCGTCGCGATTTTGGCGAAGTTCTGCGAGAGCTGCTTCCTGCTGCTTGCGTACTGCAGTGTTGTCAATCTCGAGAATGTCTATTGGGTCTTCGTGATCAAGCTTGTACTTGTTGATACCTACGATTACCTGCTTGCCCGTGTCTATGCGACCCTGAGTGCGAGCGGCAGCCTCCTCGATACGCATCTTGGGCACACCAGTCTCAATAGCCTTTGCCATACCTCCGAGCTTCTCGATTTCCTCGATATGCGCCCAAGCTTTGTCGATGAGCTCCTGCGTGAGTTTCTCAACATAGTAGGAACCTGCCCACGGGTCGATGTGCTTGCACACCTGAGTCTCGTTCTGGATATAAATCTGAGTGTTGCGCGCAATGCGGGCTGAAAAGTCGGTAGGCAGTGCGATAGCCTCATCAAGAGCGTTAGTGTGGAGCGACTGAGTGTGACCCAACACAGCAGCCATGGCTTCTATACAAGTGCGGCCCACGTTGTTGAACGGATCTTGCTCCGTAAGCGACCAGCCTGAAGTCTGCGAGTGAGTACGCAGCGCCATGGACTTGGGGTTCTTGGCACCGAAGCTCTTCACAATCTTTGCCCACAACAGGCGTCCTGCACGCATCTTGGCAATCTCCATAAAGTGGTTTACACCAATAGCCCAGAAGAACGAGAGGCGCGGAGCGAAAGCGTCAACGTCAATACCGGCGTTGATACCAGTGCGCAAGTAGTCGATACCGTCAGCCAACGTGTATGCCAACTCAATGTCAGCCGTAGCACCAGCTTCCTGCATGTGGTAGCCAGAGATGGAGATTGAGTTAAACTTAGGCATCTTCTGAGACGTAAACTCAAAGATGTCGGCAATAATCTTCATAGAGAAAGCTGGTGGATATATATAGGTATTGCGCACCATGAACTCCTTCAGAATATCGTTCTGGATGGTTCCTGCCATTTCTTCGAGCTTGGCTCCCTGCTCAAGACCAGCGTTGATATAGAAGGCCAAGATGGGCAACACAGCACCATTCATGGTCATTGATACCGACATCTTGTTAAGAGGAATACCCGCAAACAGCACCTTCATGTTCTCAAGCGAGCAAATCGACACACCAGCCTTGCCCACATCACCCACAACACGCTCGTTGTCGGGATCGTAGCCACGGTGAGTCGGAAGGTCGAATGCTACAGAAAGACCCTTCTGTCCGCTCGCCAGATTGCGGCGGTAGAAAGCGTTACTCTCCTCAGCGGTCGAGAAACCTGCGTACTGACGTATGGTCCACGGACGGAACGGATACATCATGCTATACGGACCACGAAGGAAAGGCGGAATGCCCGCTGCAAAGTCCAAATGCTCCATGCCCTCGAGATCTTCCTTCGTATACACGGGCTGAATGTCGATCTGTTCGGGTGTCTTCCAGTTGGCTGTTATACCATTTTCTTTTTGCCAGTCATGACCATTCTTGGTCTCGATGTTGGCATAGATATCTATCTTGTTGAATGTTTTTCTTGCCATGGCTTAGATTCCCAGTTTAGCGTTAAACTCTTTGAGTGTCTGGAGCTGGTCCACACGCACATGAATGAAATTCTCTATACCAGCGGCTTTAAGGTCGTCGCTGCAAGCTGGCGCACCAGCTATGACGAACAATGCGCTGTCGCCAACGGCCTTGAATGCCGGAATGCCGTATTCAGCATATTCATCGTCGCTCGAGCAGAGCACCACGATGTCGGCCCCAGCCTTGCGAGCGGCTTCAGCACCGTCCTCAACAGTCTCGAAACCTAGGTTGTCAACCACTTTGTAGCCTGCGGCGGCGAGGAAGTTACAGCTGAACTGTGCACGAGCTTGTCGCATGGCCAGATTTCCTATTGTGAGCATGAAGGCTACGGGCACTTTTGCTGCATTCTCGGTAGCGAGGCGCAGATTCTCGAAGTCACTGGCGAGGCGGCTCGACACGATGGCTGGAATTCCGTCATTGTTGTCGGCACAGCCGCAGCATGGCTCTATAGGAGTCTTGCCATCGCTCTTTTCTGTGAAGTTCGGGAACTGGTTAGTACCAAGTATGAATTCTTTGCGTTTGCCTGCGTTGGCATGGCGAGTCTTGTTGGTCGTGCTGATAACATTTTGCACGGCACCAGCTTTGGTTTGTGCGAGGAAACCTCCTTCTTCCTCAACTGAGAGGAAGAGTTTCCATGCCTGCTCAGCCAGAGCGTCGGTCAGATGTTCCACGAAATAGCTTCCACCCGCTACGTCGACCATCTTGTCGAAATGGCACTCTTCCTTAAGCAACAGTTGCTGGTTGCGTGCAATGCGTTCTGCGAAGTCAGTAGGAGTTTCAAAAGTCTCGTCAAATGGTTTCACCACGATGCTCTCTACACCAGCGAGTGCGGCCGACATAGTCTCGGTCTGTGTGCGCAGCATATTGACATAGCTGTCAAAAACAGTGAGATTATAGCTTGTGGTCGTGGCACACACGTGCATCTTGGCGCTTTCCTTGCAGGGAGTATATTGGCTGACAATCTGCGCCCACAGTAGGCGAGCTGCGCGGAACTTGGCAATCTCCATGAAGTAGACACCATTGATGCCCATATTGAACTTAATGTTGCTGGCTGCAACTTCGGGAGCTATGCCGGCGTCAGTCATTTGCTGCATATACTCGTTGCCCCATGCCAAAGCGTAGCCTAATTCTTGATAGCTGTAGGCTCCGCTGTCGGTCAGGACAGCAGAGTTGACTCCAACGGCACGGAAATTGGGGTAGTCGGCAAGAGCATCCACTGTGTCTTTCAGTTGTGAGAGAATGGCGGAAGTATCTTTGCCCTTGGTGAGAATTTTCTCGATAGGGTCAAAGTTAACGGAACCGGTGATGGCTGCTTTGTCATAACCTTTCTTGCCAAAATAGTCGGCAATAGTTTTAGCCAATTCGGCCGTGTGGCATTGGCAAGTCGTGAAGTTGAGCTCCACGCAATCAGCGCAAATGCCTTCGAGCAGAGTCTCGATATACTCTGGGCTGAGCTTGTCAGCAGGGATAGTGAAGCCAAGAGAGTCGATGCCTCTGTTGAGAATATCCAAGGCTTTGCTGTTAGCTTCCTTGGGGCATTCACAAACGATGTTTTGGCGGACATTCCACACGTTGTCGGCCTTTTTGTTTCCTCTAACGTAGGGGAATTCGCCTGGGAGGGCATTGGTAGTGGCAAGGTCTTTGATGTCGTCTTTTTGATAGAAAGGCTGTACGTCGAAACCTTCGTTGGTGCGCCACACCATCCGCTTGTTGAAATCGGCTCCTTTCAGGTCGACTTGAATTTTGTCAAGCCATTCCTGTTTGCTGACAGGAGCGAAATCAGAGAAAAGTTTCTTGTTTTCCATGTGTTTTTATAAACATTGATTAAGGATATTCTTTAGTATCGAAATCAAAGGTACGTTTTTTTTGGTTTTCGGCAAAAAAAAAGGGTTGGGAAAAAGTTTTTGCATACTTTTGCGCCATGGAAGGCGATCGTTTGCGTACAAAAATGTCATTTCGGCCGTTTTACAATCCTTTGTTGCAGACTCGCACGAGAGTGGGCAGGAACACACAAAAATCAGCAAAACGAACTATAGGACTCAACTGTGATGATTTTTGGAACCTGCCGAAAAAATTACAGAACACAACAAAATGAAAAGATATGAATATTGTTTACAAAAAAATTGCATTGCTTGCTGTTGCCTGTGTCGGAGTGACACTGGGTGCGATAGGCAGCAACAAAATCGATGGAGAGGAAACGGGGCAATCTTCTTATGCACTGGCTCCGCAAATTATGAACCACGTTGACAAGCGCCTGTCGAGTAACATTTGGAAAGCTTATTGGATTGGTGTTCCCAACGAGAATCCGCGCGAATATGGTGTTCGTCTGTTCCGCAAGAAGATTACACTGACTGCTCAAGACCTCAGCGAGCCGTTTGTTGTCCACGTGTCCGCCGACGAGCGCTACAAGTTGTACGTGAACGGTCGCGAAGTCAGCGACGGTCCTGCAAGGGGCGACCAACTCAACTGGAAGTTTGAAACAATCGACTTGCGCCCCTTCATGCACGAAGGCGACAACGCCATCTGTGCCACAGTGTGGTTCTTCGGCACCTCGCGCCCTGTTGCCCAAATGACTTACGGCGAATGTGGTTTCATGATGCAGGGTGACACACCACACGAAGACATCATCAACACCGACGGCAGTTGGCGTTGCTTGACCAACGCTGCCTACTCTATCTGCCGGGCTGGCAAGGTGAGAGGTTATTTCTGCGTTGGCCCTAACGAACAAGTAGACATGATCAAATATCCTCATGGGTGGCTCACAGCTGACTACGACGACTCTGCTTGGAAACACGCCTATGGTCAATTTAAGGCAGCCATGAGAGGATATCCCGACTACGGGTTCCGCTTGCTGACGCCACGCACCATACCGCAAATGGAGAAGAAGCCATGCAACCTCTTTGTCATGCGACAACTTCAGAAGGGTAACGACACGCTAAACTTCACGTTGGAATCGGCAAAATACTTTAATGGCATGACGATACCGAAGCAGAGTCACACAACAATATTGCTGGACCAAAAAGAGCTCGTCACGGGCTATCTTAATCTTTCGCTCGCAGGCGGAAAAGGGTCGGCTGTAACCGTGGGTTATGCCGAAACTCTTTTCGACAAGCAGGCGAATGGGAGTTTGCTGCCGCTTAGCAATCGCAATGATGTAGAAAACAAAGTCTTCATGGGCTGCAAAGACCGCATTTTGTGCGATGGAACCGACAATTTTGTCTTTACTCCATTATGGTGGCGAACTTGGCGATATGTGTTATTGGAAATCGAAACCAAAGACGAACCTCTCACCATTAACAGTGTGAGGGGTATAACCTCAATGTATCCATTTGAGAGAGTTAGCACCCTCACTGCTGACGAAGATGCCGAATTGGCGAAGATGCTTGATGTAGGCTGGCGCACAGCCCGCCTCTGCGCCAACGAGACATACATGGACTGCCCCTACTATGAGCAACTGCAGTACTTTGGGGACACACGCATACAGGCAATGGTCACCATGTTTAGCACGCACGACTCACTCATGTTGCGCCAAGCCCTTGAGGCAGGACAACAGTCAATGGTGGCGGAAGGGCTCACACGAAGCCGCTTCCCGTCTTCGTTTCTACAAATCATTTCGAGCTACTCATTGTCATGGAACGGCATGGTCTATGACTATTGGATGTATCGCAATGACCCCGACAAGGTAAAGCGCCTGTTGCCATCAGTAAGGAGGGTGCTGGCATGGTATGAACAATATCTGCGCCCAGACGGCAGTCTGGACAAAATTCCTTTCTGGTTTTTCTGCGATTGGGCCGCAGGTTTCAACTATGGTGTACCGCCTCGCCGTGACGACGGCTACTCTGCCTACCAAGACCTTGCACTGCTCATGGCTCTCGACGAGGCAGCCGCGATGGAGCACTCCTTGGGCATTGAGGGCATGGCGCTCCACTACGAAGCTCTCGCCAAGAGCATACGTAGCAATTTCATCGAGCATTATTGGGACAGCACCCGCCAGCTTTTTGCCGACACCAAGGACAAAAACAGTTTCTCGCAACACACCAACATAATGGCAATTATCTGCGGAATACTGCCGTCGGGACAAGACACCGAGCTGTGCCGCAAAATTCTTGAAGACAAATCGCTCACTCAAGCCACCATCTACTTCCGCTACTATCTCTTTGCAGCTATGAAGAAAGCTGGACTTGCCAACAAATTCCTCGATGAACTCGGCATTTGGCGCCGTCAACTTAACGAGGGGATGACCACGTGGGCAGAAACCCCAGCACCCACCCGATCGGACTGCCACGCATGGGGAGCAAGCCCCAACATCGAGCTGTTTAGGTGCGTACTAGGCATCAGCAGTGACGCCCCAGGTTTCAGCAAAATCAGAATTGAACCCGCTCTGGGCAAGCTCAAGCGTATAAGCGGAACGATGCCCCACCCCAAAGGCACAATAAGCGTATCGCTCGAAGTCTTGCCCTCGGGCAAACTGCGCAAGCAGATTTCCGTGCCGCAGGGGGTTGAGTGCGAGTTCGTATGGCAAGGTAAGACTGAGACTATCAAATAGTTTCCTCTGTCCAAATCTCTTGCGCCTACCACACAATAGACTGCACACCCTTGCAATGCTTCGTTGCCAAATCGCAATTTGAATTAGTCACACTACAAATACTAAAAAACATGTTAAATCTAAGATTATTGCTCACAACACTTCTGTTGTCGCTAACCCTTTCGGGATTCAGCCAGCGCATGTATGATAATTGCGGAAGACTACTTTGCCGCTATGACAAAGGTCGTATTTACAACGATTCGGGAGTTTTCGTTGGCAAGATGGACTCCAACAGATTCTACGACAGCACGGGTAAATATTTGGGCCACATCACCAACGACCGCTTCTACAACAGCTACGGCAACACATTGGGCTCTGTCAATGACGGCAGGTTCTACAACAGCTATGGTCAGTTTCTGGGCAAGGTTGTTGACGGCAGAGTATACAACAGTTCTGGAGCAAACATAGGCAAGGCTACCGATGTACCCATTTCCATCGTGGCAATCATCTACGTGTTTCGCGATTCATTTCCACTGCGCTAGCGATGGTTTGACAAGCTGCAGCCCACGCTATTTTTGATTGAGCAGCCCATGGAGTTTCCCCCGAAATTGACAAACATTTCGGGGGAAACTCCATTCAATTTCCGCCGAAACGCAGCAGCATTTCGGCGAAAATGGATTAGTCAGGTGGTCACCGCCGCCGGTTTGGATTGTGAGATTCTGCCAAAAAACAAGTAATTTTGCAGTTCAAACCAAGTTTTTATGACGAAAAAAGACAAAGTAGTATCATTTATGTGGCAGCACTTGCTGCTGCTAGTATCGTTATTTATCATGACGCTGGGTGTGGCTGTGTGCGTACGCAGCATGCTGGGGTCTAGCGTTATCTCCACTATTCCCTACGTCTTTGAAATGGCAGGCAAGGATAATCTTGGGATTCCGGCTTTGACCATAGGGCAATACACTTACATCATGAATGGTGTGCTCGTGTTGGGTCAAATATTGGTGCTGCGCCGCAGGTTTGAGCCTGTGCAGCTCTTCCAGTTGCTGGTTGGTTTTGTGTTTGGCTCGTTGATTGACATAAACATGTCGCTGACTTCATGGCTGGTTCCTACCAATTTGACAGTCAAAGCTGCGGTTCAGATTGCAGGCTGCACCATTCTGGGTACGGGCATTGCTCTCGAGGTAAGGTGTGGTTCGGTGACCATGCCGGGCGAGGGTTTCCCTGTTGCCATCAGTACGGTGACGGGCACTGAATTTGCCAAGGTAAAAATTGCCGTTGACATTTCGCTTGTGTTGATTGCCGTAGTGTTCTGCTACGTCTTTTTCGGCGCATGGCAGTGGCAGGTGGTCGGCATTGGTACATTGTTCGCTATGGTTTATGTGGGCATGATAGTGCGGCTAGTCGGCAAGCACATTGGGTGGTTTGACAAGGTTCTCGCCTACAAACCCGGTTTCCGCCGCTACGTATATGGTTTGGCCCGTTATCTTTTTAAGTAGATAGTGCTGTTATCAACAGTCCGCCCTACACGTTTCACTAAATTTGGACATACAAGAAAAAGGTTGGTTCCTCTCGCAAGGAGCCAACCTTTTATTTTTTTCAACTAATCATCTGGGAACTTTGTCAAGCATCAAGAGGGGGCTTGATGATGCAAAATGTCGTCAGTGTTTCAGAGCGGCTGCTACGGCTTCTGCGCATTTTTCGCCATCCATAGCCGCCGACACAATGCCACCGGCATAGCCTGCGCCTTCACCGCACGGATAGAGTCCACCTATGCGCACGTGGCAAAGGGTGGTGCGGTCGCGCACGATGCGCACCGGTGCTGAAGTACGCGTCTCGACGGCTATCATTGTGGCTTCGTCGGTCAGGAAACCGTGATGTCGCTTGCCAAACAGGCGGAAGCCCTCCCGCAACCGGTCGGTCAGAAATGCCGGCATCCAGAAATGCAGTGGCGATGCCAGCAACCCTGCGGCATAGGACGTGGAGGCTATTGACGAACTCAAGCGCTTGTTGACAAAATCGGCCATGCGCTGAGCCGGAGCCGTCTGGGTGCGACCCGCCTGCAACCAGCAGAGACGTTCAAGAGCTTCTTGAAAATACATCATGCGCAAGGGGTTGTCGCTATTGTCCCAACCCGAGCGCAGGGGGGCGAAGCTCTCGTCGCCCATGGCTGTAGCCATAAGCTGTCTGAGCGATGAGTCGTTGAGGTCTTCGGTACGCAATTCTACCACCATGCCCGAATTGCTCCACTTGGAGTTGCGCCCCGAGGGACTCATGCCGTTGACCACCAGTTGTTCAGGACCAGAAGCCGCCGGAATGACGAAACCGCCCGGACACATGCAGAAGCTGTAGATGCCACGGCCACCAGACTGTGCCGTCATGCGATATTCAGCCGCCGGCAGATAGTCACCCCTACCCTCGCGGCTATGATACATTATCCTGTCTATGAGAAGGCTGGGGTGCTCCAGTCTCACTCCCACCGCCAGGCCTTTGGCCTCAATGTCTACACCAGTTTGATAGAGCATGCGATAGACATCACGGGCAGAATGGCCTGTGGCTAGGATGACCGGACCAAGAACCTCGGTTCCGTCGGCAGTACGCACACCTACCACTTCGTTTTGCCTCGTCACAAGGCTGTCCACTCTGGCACCGAAGCGTACCTCACCACCACAACGGCGTATGCACTCCCTGATGTTCTCTATGACACGCGGCAACTTGTCGGTACCTATGTGAGGATGGGCCGCCGACAGAATGGTGGTGTCGGCACCATGCTGACAGAAGATGCGCAGGATTCGACCGGTATCGCCACGCTTAGTTGAGCGAGTGTAGAGTTTGCCGTCGCTGAAGGCACCTGCTCCGCCCTCACCGAAGGCGTAGTTGCTGTCGGGGTCTACGGTATTACTACGCGAAATCATGGCGATATCCTTTTTGCGCTCATGGACGTCCTTGCCACGCTCGAGAACTATGGGGCGTAGACCAAGTTCTATCAATCGCAAGGCTGCAAAAAGACCACCTGGCCCTGCACCGACCACTACGACTGTGGGGGCTTTCTCTACATTGGGATAGTCGATGGGTTCGAAGAATTCGGCGGGTGCCGGTTCGTCTATATAGACACGCAGGGAGAGATTGAAGAACACCGCTCTCTGACGAGCGTCGATGCTGCTGCGCACTGTTCGCACAGCCATTATGCTGCCCACCGGCACGCCCAGTTCGGCTGAAACGTGTTGCTTCAACAGAGCACTGGTGGCTGCCGTGCGGGGGTTTACCCTTACATTGATTTCTCTTATCATATGTGAATTTTGTAATCAGAACAATTGTCTCAACACATCTTGCAAACGAGCCGACGGAATCAGTTCGATACCTATATGGGAGGTGTCGAGCCCTTTAAGATTGGTCTTGGGTATCACTATGCGGCGGAATCCAAGCCGCTGGGCTTCGCTGATGCGCTGGGCTATGCGGGTGACTGGGCGAATCTCGCCGCTCAAGCCAATCTCGCCAGCCATGCAGGTGCCCGACTTGACGGGCTGGTCATAGGTGCTCGACAAGACGCTCACCGCCACGCTGAGGTCTATGGCAGGATCCTTGACTTTGAGTCCACCGGCAATGTTGAGGAATACGTCTTTTTGCGATAGCTTGAACCCAGCGCGTTTTTCCAACACAGCCAGGAGCATATTGAGCCGGCGTATGTCGAAGCCCGTAGCCGAACGCTGCGGATTGCCGTAGGCTGCCGAGCTGACCAGTGCCTGCGTCTCCATGAGGAAGGGGCGTGCTCCCTCTACAGCCGAAGCTACTGCCACACCACTCAAGCCCTCGTTGTCCTGTGAAAGGAGCATCTCCGATGGATTTGCCACTGGCCGTAGACCTCCGCTCTGCATCTCATAGATGCCCAACTCGGCGGTCGAACCAAAACGGTTCTTCAGTGAACGCAGCACTCGGTAGAGGTACTGGCGGTCGCCCTCAAACTGCAGCACGGTGTCGACTATGTGTTCGAGCACCTTGGGGCCTGCCAGAGTGCCATCTTTGGTGATGTGGCCCACAAGGACAACGCTTTTGCCCGTCTCCTTGACATAGCGAAGGAGGCTCACTGCACAATCTCTCACCTGCGACACGCTGCCGGGGAATGCCTCGCCCTGCTCTGACGACACGGCTTGCACCGAGTCTATGACCAAGAGGTCGGGATTAAGAGTCTTGGCCTGTTCGTAGATCTTCTCCAACGAGGTTTCGCAGAGTATATAGCATTCGCCACCAACACCCTGGCCGTCAGCCGGCGACAGGCGGTCGGCTCTCATCTTGAGTTGACTTTGGCTCTCTTCACCGCTGACATAGAGAATGCGCAAATGGCGCATGCGAAGCACTGTCTGCAGAAGCAGCGTGGACTTGCCAATGCCCGGCTCGCCACCGAGCAAAACGAGTGATCCCTTAACCAGGCCCCCACCGAGCACACGATTGAGTTCTGCATCGAGCGTGTCGATGCGCTGCTCACTGCGCGACTCAATGTCGCAGAGTCGCGTCACTTGGGATTCGGTGGTGGTGATGCCGTGCAAGGCTGCGGAGTGTGACACAACGCGACCAGAGGTTGCCGGCGCCAGCCTCACCTCCTTAAACGTATCCCACTTGCCACACGCAGGGCACTTGCCCAGCCATTTTGCAGAGTCATAGCCGCACTCCGAACAAACGTATGCTGTCTTTTCTTTTGCCATTCTGCTTCCGTTTTTATTTGCTTTGTTTACAAAAGTAGTGCATTCTTTTAGTTTTGCGGACCCTGGACGCTGTTTTTTTGGCAAAGCGACCACAAATGAGTCCGCTACAGAGTCAAGCCCTCACACCATGCACATTTATGCCGCCACATTACGGCCTGATGCGGGAAAATTCCCCACCGCACAGTTTTGTCACCTTCACCTCTGTAAAACAATATTTTACAGCTAACATAAAATATTATTTCAAGAAATCATAAATTTTATTTCTGAAATTTGTGGGGAATTGTGGGGAATTGTGTAATTTTGACAATCAAACCGTACTATAATCAGAAAACAGCATGCGTTTTATCGGTACCATAGAAGCAAAACTCGACAGCAAAGGACGTGTTTTCATTCCTGCGAGCTTCAGACGCGGCCTGCAGCAGGCTGCGGGCGAATCTGGCGAGACAAGACTAGTGATGCGCAAGGATGTCTTCGAGGACTGCCTTGTGCTCTACACCGAGGCTGAATGGTACGGACGGCTTGACGAACTGCGCAACCGACTGAGCGTATGGAACAAAAACGAACAAGCCATCATGCGCCAATATGTCACTGGTGCCGAGTGGATTTCGCTTGACAGCAGCGGGCGCATACTCATTCCCAAGCGCTATATGCACATGGCCAACATTGACAACCAGGTCACGTTTGTAGGCATGGACAGCACCATCGAGATATGGAGCACGCAGCACCTGGCACAGCTGACCAGCGACAACGAGTTTGCCAGCGCCGTGCAGGACGTGATGACACCACGCACACAAGATTGACACACCCCCTACCGCAATGAACGAAACGACGACTTACCACACACCAGTTCTGCTGCAACCGTGCATTGATGCCCTCAATATAACCGACGGAGGCAATTGGGTCGACGTGACCTTTGGTGGCGGTGGTCACTCGCGCGCCATACTGCAGGCGCTGCACGGCAAGGGGCACCTCTATAGTTTCGATCAAGACTCCGATGCATTTCGCAACAAGCCAGACGACAGCAACTTCACTCTCGTATACAGCAACTTCAGATTTCTCAGCAACTGGATGCGCTACTATAATGTAGACGGCATCGACGGGCTGCTCGCCGACCTTGGAGTGTCGAGCCATCATTTTGACGACCCGACCCGTGGATTCTCGTTCAGGGAAGATGGGCCGCTCGACATGCGAATGAACAGCAAGGCACAGGTAACAGCAGCGCAGATTGTCAACAGCTATAGTGCGGAGCGGCTCGCCCAGGTACTATATATATATGGAGAGCTGCGCAACTCGCGTCAAGTAGCCAACGCCATTGTCAAGGCACGTCAACAGAAGGAGATACTGACCACTGGCGATTTCCTGAGCGCCATAGACAGCACGACCAACAAGATGCGTTACAAGAAGGACCTCGCCAAGATATTCCAAGCTCTGCGCATAGAGGTGAACCACGAAATGGACGCACTCAAGGAGATGCTGCAGGCTGCGGTCAAACTGCTGAAGCCGGGCGGACGGTTGGTGGTGCTGACTTATCATTCGCTGGAAGACCGTATGGTCAAGAACATCATAAAGTCGGGCAACATCGAGGGCACCGTGACCAAAGATTTCTACGGCAACACCATAAAGCCCCTCAATGCGGTCAACGGCAAAGTGATTGTGCCAACCGACAAGGAGCAACAAGAGAATCCTCGCAGTCGGAGTGCCAAGCTGAGAATAGCCGAGAAAATATAATACAGGCAGAATGAAGAAATCTACACACGACACTATCGAAGCCGCCAACCACCAGCAACTAGAGGAGGTGGAGCCACTCATTCCGCTGATAATGCCGGAAGAGAGCCAGAGCGAGGACAGTCTTGACGACAGCGAAGAAGAAAAAGAGCTCGACAGCAAGACCGCCCGCCGCAAACTCATGGAGTCGTTTACGGACGACGAGGGCGAGAAGTCTGACATCAACTTCTTTTACATTCTCAGGGGCGACATTCTGACCACCAAGTGGCTCAGGACACACATAATGTGGCTCGTCATGCTTGTGGTGTTGGCATTTCTCTACGTGAGCAACCGCTACTATGCGCAGGAGCAGATGATACACAACAACAAGTTGAAAAACGAACTGAAAGAGGTACACTACAATGCCATGGCACGCTCGTCAGAACTGATGAGGAACTGCCGGCGAAGCACCATCATAGAACAGTTGGCAAACGACCCTCAAAACATACTGACACCATCGGAGAAGCAACCCGCCATGGTGGAGGAAAACTAAAACAAGCCTCACTATTAACTAAGCATATACACACTACTACAGATGAAGACGTTTCCCAACCGACAGGTAATCAAGAGGTATATGGTCATATCCGGAGTTCTGGTACTCACGGGCATAATCATCGTGGGAAAAGCTGCCTACATAATGTTCGGTGAAAGAACAAAATGGGCAGAGATAGCCAAGACGTGTATAGTGGAGAGTGTGCCAGTCCCTGTAAACCGCGGCAACATCATATCGTCCGACGGGCAGCTGCTGGCTACCTATGTGCCAGAGTACAAAATCTACATGGACTACAATATCTATAGTGAGGACTCTGTCAGCCGTCAGAAATTCCTGCATCTCAAAGACTCGCTCTTCTTCGAAAAGCTCGACAGCATCGCTATTGGAATGAACAAGGTCTTGCCCGACAAGAGCACGGCTTGGTTCAAACAACGGCTGCTGGAGGGATTCAACAAACGTAGTCGCCACTGGCTGATTTATCCCAAGCGCGTAAAATATTTTGACTATCAGGAAATCCAGAAGATTCCGTTCTTCAACCTGTCGCGCAACCTCACGGGACTCCATGCCGACGAACAGAAAAAGATAGAGAAACCGTTCGGCTCGCTTGCAGCGCGAACACTGGGCGACGTAGACCGAACGACTGGCCACGGACTGACAGGACTACAGAAGCAATATGACTCTCTCCTTAGCGGCACGCCAGGAATGTCGCACAAGGTGAAGACCATGAATATGTATTTGCCTGTGGTAGACCAGCCTGCCATAGCCGGTGCCGACGTCCACACCACCATTGATGTGAGCATGCAGGACTTCTGCGAAGATGCCCTGGTGCAGAAACTCAAAGAGATTGACGGCATGTATGGCGTGGCTATCCTCATGGATGTCAAGACAGGCGACATAAAGGCCATGGTCAACATGGAGCGAATTGCCGAAGGAACCTACAGCGACGTGCGCAATTATGCCGTCAGCCAGCTCATGCAGCCAGGATCGGTATTCAAGACCATATCCATCACAGCAGCGCTCGAAGCAGGCAAGGTGGACCTCAACACTACGGTTGACTGCAGCAGTGGTTGCGTATCGGTCGGGGGATATATCATCAAGGATTCTTCGCACAAGAGTGCCAAGGTCATCTCCCTGCGCGAAGTGCTCGGCTATTCTTCCAACGTCGGAGTAATCAAGCTCATCACCAAGGGCTATGGCGGGAGCCGAGCCAGCGAACAGCAATTTTGCGACGATGTCAAGAAGCTCGGCATAACCGAGGATATGCAACTAGACATTCCAGGCTACACCACAGCCAAAATTCCAAGTCCCCAAAGCATGGGCGAGTACTGGTCTGCATCTTCCATGGCTTCGATGAGCATAGGCTACTCTACCATGGTACCGCCGATAAGTCTGCTGGCTTTCTATAACGGCATAGCCAACGGCGGTCGTATGATGCGTCCTCGACTGGTGACCCACATCGTGCGCAACGGCAACGTCATCATGGACTTTCCACCCCGGGCAATAAAAGAGCGTATGTGTTCGCAGAAAACAGTGCACGACATTACCGAATGCCTTAAGTGGGTCGTGTCAAAAGGATTGGGCGGTTATGCCAGATCGCCCTATTTCTCAGCTGCCGGCAAAACAGGAACAGCTCGCGTACAGGAAAAAGATCACGCAGGAGAATACCTTGTTACATTTGCAGGATTTTTCCCAGCCGACAATCCAAGATACAGCTGCGTGGTGTGCATACGCAACAAGGGCTTAGCCTCTGGCGGCGGCACGTGCGGTCCTGTTTTCAAACAGATTTCCGAATTCGTAATGTCGCAAGGCAACCGCTACACCATAGACGACCACGTGGATTCAGTACACACCATTCCGCCAGAACTCGACTTCACCAATCTGCTCTATTCTGGCAGGGCTCTCAGCGACTTCGGCTTCATAGTACCATCGAGCTGGACCTCGCATGCCAGCAGTCAAAACAATTTGGGAAAAGTGAAAATCACAGACAACCACGCCAAGGTAGAGACAAAGAAAACCAAGTCTGGAATAGTGCCCGACCTCACTGGTATGGGGCCACGCGACGCTCTCTACCTGCTGGAGAAGCAGCACATGAGAGTAAGGCTGAGCGGAGTGGGCAAAGTAGTGTCGCAAAGCTTGCCTAAGGGTCACGTCATAAAGCCCAACGAACAGATTACACTAGTTCTCGGCTGCGTGGACAAATACAACCTACGACCCAAGCCAACTCAAGTTGTCGCCGAACCGCCTAAGCAGAACGACACGGAACCTCAAACAGAGAAGCCTACGGAAGGACAAAAAACAACAACACAATCTCCCCATAACAAAAACAATGAAACTGCAGGAACTACTCAGAAACATCAAGCCACTAGCCCAGGAGGGCAAGGGTAACCCCGACATTACCGGTGTCAACATCGATTCGCGCAAGGTAAAACCAGGAGATTTGTTCATTGCTATAAGCGGCACCCAGACCGATGGCCACAAGTTTATCGGCAAGGCAATAGAACAGGGTGCTGCGGCCATTGTGTGTCAGGAAATGCCCACCACAATTGACCCAGGCATCACCTACGTACAGCTGGCTGACACCGAGGATGCGACAGGCAAAATCGCAACTACATTCTACGGTGACCCTACGTCGAAGCTCAAACTTGTCGGCGTGACCGGCACCAACGGAAAGACCACCATAGCGACACTCCTATTCAAGATGTTCAAGCAGATGGGCTATAAGTGTGGTCTCTGCTCCACGGTGTGCAACTATATTCAGGATACGCCTTATCCGACAGAGCAGACCACTCCTGACCCTATCACGCTCAACCAGCTGCTAGGCGAAATGGTCAAAGAAGGCTGTCAATATGCCTTCATGGAGTGTAGCAGCCATGCCATCCAGCAGAAGCGCATCAGCGGACTGACCTTTGCCGGCGGACTGTTTACAAACCTGACGCGCGACCACTTGGACTACCACAAGACTTTTGAAAACTACCGCAACGCAAAAAAAGCGTTTTTCGACTCTTTGGGCAAAGAGTCATTTGCCATCACTAACGCTGATGACAAAAACGGAATGGTCATGGTGCAGAACACCAAGGCAACGGTCAAGACCTATTCTCTGACGAGCATGGCAGATTTCCACGCCCGCATAGTCGAGATGGCTTTCAGCGGTATGCAGCTAAATATCAACGGGCAAGAAGTACACGTACCACTGGTGGGCAAATTCAACGCTTCTAACCTGCTAGCCGTTTATGGAGCAGCCACGATGCTTGGCAAAGACCCCGCCGAGGTTCTCACAGTGCTGAGCACTTTAAGGTCGGTATCGGGCCGGTTTGAAGCGATTCAGTCCAACACTGGCATTACTGCCATCGTGGACTATGCTCACACCCCCGACGCTCTAGAAAATGTGCTTAAGGCCATTCACGAAGTGCTTTGCGGAAAGGGCGACGTCATCACCGTGTGTGGGTGTGGCGGCAACCGCGACAAAGGCAAGCGCCCACAGATGGCTTCGATAGCTGCAAGGCTCAGCACCAAAGTGATAATCACCAGCGACAACCCTCGATTCGAAGAACCCCAAGACATCATCAACGATATGCTGGCGGGCATCACGGAGGACCAAAAGCCACACACCATATCCATCGTAGACCGCAAGGAGGCCATACGCACAGCGGCTCTGATAGCTAAGCCTGGCGACGTGATTCTCATTGCTGGCAAGGGACACGAAGACTACCAGATAGTCAAGGGAGTCAAGCATCACTTTGACGACAGGGAGACCGTGAGGGAGGCCTTCGGTATCTAACCAACATTTTCGTTTCACTTGAACACAACTACAATCTATGTTATTCTACCTATTCAGACTGCTTGAAAGCATTGGCATTCCCGGCTCCGGCATGTGGTACTACATCTCGTTCCGTTCTCTTCTGGCTTTCATTCTCGCACTAGTCATTTCCGCTTGGTTCGGAGGATACTTCATTCGCTGGATGAGACGCCACAATATCAGCGAGACCCAACGCAGTGCTACGATTGACCCCTATGGTGTCAAGAAGTCGGGCGTTCCCTCTATGGGCGGCATCATTATCATCGTGTCTATCTTGGTTCCCGTTCTTCTGCTGGGTCGCTTGCGCAACATCTATCTGATTCTGATGATTGTCACGACAATATGGCTCGGAGGACTCGGATTTGCCGATGACTATATCAAGATATTCCGCAAGAAGAAGGATGGTCTGCACGGCAAGTTCAAGATTATAGGACAGGTCAGCATCGGACTAATCGTGGGTCTCACCCTCTACCTCAGCCCTGATGCCGTGATACGCCAAAATGTGGAGATAGTCAAGGACGGTCAAATCACCAACGTGGTTCACAAGAGCGAGGAAGTCAAGTCTCCGCAGACTACCATACCATTCATCAAGAGCAACAACCTCAGCTACAGCGACCTGATGTCGTTTGTTGGCGACCATGCCAAGGAGGCGGCAGGTTGGATTTTGTTTGTAGTCATCACCATTTTGGTGGTAACGGCAGTAAGTAACGGTTGCAACCTCAACGACGGCATGGACGGCATGGCGGCGGGCAACTCTGCCATCATAGGTGTGGCATTGGGATTGCTGGCTTACGTGTCAAGTCACATTGAATATGCCGGTTATCTTAATATAATGTATGTGCCAGGGTCAGAGGAACTAGTGGTATTCTGCTGCGCATTTGTGGGAGCGCTCATCGGTTTTCTTTGGTACAATGCCTATCCTGCCCAAATCTTCATGGGTGACACGGGCAGCCTATGCATTGGCGGTATCATCGCAGTACTCGCTATCATAATCCACAAAGAGTTACTACTGCCGTTGCTCTGTGGTGTGTTCTTGGTTGAGAGCCTCAGCGTCATTCTCCAAGTTGAATACTTCAAGTTCGGAAAGCGCCGGGGAGTCAAGCAACGTCTCTTCAAGCGCACTCCTATCCACGACAATTTCCGTGTGCTGCCAGAGCAGATGGACGAATCGTGCACCTACGTGTTCCGAAACTGGCCACGCACAGCGTTCCACGAAGCCAAAATTACGCTGCGATTCTGGATTATAACGATAATACTGGCTGCGGCCACAATCATAACACTTAAAATTAGATAGTAATGAAGTTAGCGATATTGGGAGGTGGCGAGAGCGGTGTAGGTTCGGCCATTCTCGCCCAAGCAAAGGGATACGAGGTCTTTCTGTCAGACTCAGGCACCATCAAGGACAGCTATCGCAGCATGCTCGACAGCCATAACATCAAGTGGGAGGACTCGGGCCACACCCCTCAACTCATTCTTGATGCCGACGAAGTGCTCAAGAGCCCTGGAATTCCCGACGAGACACCCATGGTGAAAGAGATTATCGCTAAGGGCATACCCGTAATCAGCGAAATGGAATTCGCCGCACGCTTCACCAAGGCCAAGATGATATGTATCACAGGTTCCAACGGAAAGACTACCACCACCTCGCTTACATACTACATTCTCAAGACGGCAGGCTACAACGTGGGGTTGGCAGGCAACATAGGCAGGAGCTTGGCTTTACAGGTATTGGAGGACAAGACCGACTACTACGTCATTGAATTGTCCAGTTTCCAACTTGACAACATGTTTACGTTCAAGGCAGACGTTGCCATACTGATGAACATTACGCCCGACCACCTAGACCGCTATCAGTTCACGATGCAACACTACGTAGACTCAAAGATGCGCATCATACAGAACCAGACTCCCGACGACGTGTTTATCTATTGGGCACAAGACGATTATATCGACAAGGAACTGGAACTCCGCCGCCACACCACGCCAGAAGCTCCCACTCCATCATCACGCCCGGCAGTAGAGGGCAATCCACGCTTGTGCGCATTTTGCGATGACGACTTCGAACGCCTCGGCCTGATCTTTTCACAACCAGGCGCACACAACAAGCGTAACGCAATGGCAGCATATTTTGCTACTCAGAGCGTAGGAGTAGACGAGCAGACCATACGTCAGTGTCTGAAGGAGTTCCCCGGAGTTGAGCACAGACTTGAGAAAGTGGCGGAGAAAGACGGCATCACTTATATCAACGATTCCAAGGCTACCAACGTCGATGCCTGCCGCGTAGCTCTGCAAGCCATCGAGGCTCCAATAGTGCTTATAGTGGGCGGCAAGGACAAGGGCAACGACTATTCTGCGATTAGCGACCTAGTAAAGCAAAAGTGCAGTGCGCTAGTCTATCTCGGCGCCGACAACACCAAGCTTCACGCTTCGTTCGACCAACTCGGCATTCCTGTGGCCGACACCAACTCTATGGCAGACTGTGTGAAAGCCTGCTGCAAGTTCGCCACCAAAGGCTCTACTGTGTTGCTCAGCCCCTGCTGCGCCAGCTTCGACCTGTTCCACAACATGGAGGATCGCGGTGAACAGTTCAAGGCCTGCGTGAAAAAGTCTATATAATTGTCAAACCTGTACAACCACCCAATACACCACAATGACATTACAGCCAAACAAGACATCATTCAAACAACTGTTTGCCCTGCAAGGCGACAGAACCTTGTGGGCTATATTCTTCATACTGTCCGCCATTTCGTTCATCGAGGTGTACAGTGCAGCAAGTGCGCTTGCTTTCAAAATGGGTATTCTTCAGACAGTGTTGAGCCACCTGAAGTTTCTTGTCATAGGCTTCGTGCTGGCATGGGTTTTTCACAACATACCTTGTCGATTGTTCAAATTGTGGGCACCAGGCTGGCTGCTCTTCGTGTTGCTGCTGGCATTCTTGCCCTTGTTTGGAGAGAAGGTCAACGATGGAGCTCGATGGATCAACATTTGCGGTATCAAGTTTCAGCCGTCAGAATTCGCCAAGGGTTCACTCATTGTCATCGTGGCAATAATACTGTCGACCTACCAAACCAAGAAAGGCACCGACCGCCACGCTTTCAAATACATACTCATATTCACAATCATCACCTGTTTCCTCATATTCATAGAGAACTACTCCACAGCATTCATTCTGTTTCTCACCGTACTGCTGATGATGCTGTTTGGCAGAGTTCCCGTCAAGCAGATAGGCAAGTTGCTGGGCACGCTGACATTGGCGGGCGTGTGCTGTATAGGAGTCATCAAGATGCTGCCCGTTGACGACATAGCGGAGAAAGTACCCATGCTCCACCGTCTTGACAATTTCGCAGCGCGAATAGACCGATTTCTCGGAGGCAGCAAAGATCTCGCTGAAGAAAGCGACGACCCCGTTGTGAAGAAATGGAATTTCGACATCAAGAAGGAGCCACAGGTAGGCCATGCCAACATAGCCATTGCCAAGAGCAACCTGATTGGTTGCCTTCCGGGCAACTCCAAGGAGCGCGACTTCTTGCCGCAAGCCTATTCCGACTTCATCTTCGCCATCATCATTGAGGAACTAGGTTTGCTGGGTGGAGCGTTCGTAGTGTTCCTCTACATTGTGATTGTGTTCAGGGCGAGTCGCATAGCCAATCGGTGCGAGCGCAATTTCCCTGCTTTCTTAGTGCTAGGATTAGCTATGCTGATAGCGGTTCAGGCGCTAGTGAACATGAGTGTGGCAGTAGGAATCCTGCCTGTCACGGGACAGCCATTGCCGCTGGTGTCACGCGGCGGAAGCTCCATCATAGTCACGTCCATCTACTTCGGCATGATGATAAGCGTAAGCCGCTTTGCCAAGCAGCGACAGCAAGAACCTAAGGTAACGCCTGACGCACAGGAAACTCCAACCGTAGTCAACGACGCAGAGTTTCAGTCAGACAACGGAATAAAATAACACACAAAGAAGAACGCAATGAAAAGACTTGTCCTCATAACCCTTGCACTGGCAATGTGCTTTGCCGCCCAAGCACGCAAAGAGAAACGCACCACTGTAGAGATGCTCACCTCCAAGGGGAAAATAACCATCGAACTATACAACGAAACTCCACAACACCGCGACAACTTCATCAAATTGGCAAAAGAGGGTTTCTTCAACAATCTTCTGTTTCACCGCGTGATTGCCGACTTCATGATTCAAGGCGGTGACCCCGACTCACGTAACGCAGCCGAAGGTCAGGCCCTTGGCGAGGGCGGTCCGGGCTACACCATACCGGCCGAGTTCAGATTCCCACAACTATTCCATAAGCGAGGGGCACTGGCTGCAGCTCGCGAAGGCGACATCACTAATCCCGCAAAGAATTCCTCGGGAAGCCAGTTCTACATAGTGTGGGGACAGACCTTCTCCAAAGAAGATATGGACAACCTCGCCACAAATATAGAGAAGCAATCGGGCGGCAAAATCAAATTTCCCGACAACGTAAAGAAATACTATATGCGCTACGGAGGCACACCCCACCTTGACGGAGCCTATACCGTATTCGGCGAAGTCACCAAAGGACTCGACGTGGTCAACGCCATACAGCAGGTCGACACCGACAGCAAAGACCGCCCTATAGAGGACATACGCATCTTGAGCGTAACGGTCAAACAATAGCAACATGCTCATCAGCACGCCGGCGATAGTACTCAACCGCATAAGACACAACGACACCACATACATAACCAATCTCTACACAGAGAAAATGGGGTGCGTGGCTTTTGCGGTCAGAAAGTCACAGTCTGCCAAGTCCACAGCCTCCACCGCCCTGTTGCAACCTCTTAACTCCGTGGTAGCCGGTTGGGAACACAAAAGCAACAAAAACTTGCAACGTCTGACCGACCTGCAAATTCTACACCCCTACACATCGTTGACTTATCAGCCACAAAAGAGCATCATAGCATCTCTCCTTTCCGAAATACTCTACTATTCACTTCGACAAGAGCGCCAAGGAGACCTCTACCCCTTCATTCGCGACTCCCTATTGTGGTATGACCAAGCCGAAAACCGCTTCGCCAATTTCCCCATAACCTTTATACTATCCATCATTCGCCAACTAGGATTCCAACCCAACATCGACAACTCCTACGGCTGTCAATTCTTTGACCTACAAAACGCAGAATTCACCCCCTTGCAGCCATACCACAACTACTACCTGCGATATGCCGATGCGCACTACATTCCCATATTCTTGAACCTTAGTTACGCCAACATGCACCTGCTCCGCACCACCCACCAGCAGCGTTACCGTGCCCTCAAAATAATCCTCACTTACTGCAAGTTGCACATTGCCGACTTCCCCGATATCAAGTCGCTAGACATCGTCAACCAGCTACTTGAGGATTAGTGCCCCTTCTTTCCACGTAGCTTCACTCTGCCTCTCTTGCCAAAGCGGCTCACCACGTGCCGTTCACCTCTGCATTTCCGGAGCCAACCGGCTTCCTTTTGGTTACTGCCGATTTAACAACCTTCGCTGCGCCAACGCAAACAAAGAGATTGCTCTTTAGTGTTTAGATGTCTTGGTTGAAATCCGATAACTACGGGTAGCTATTCATATTCAAGGCTGCATCGCATGAACTTGTTGCGATGCAGCCTTGACAAGACTTTTGGGCCACAGCTTTTAGGCAGGGCTATCAATAACAATAATCAGTGTCGGCTACAGCTGAGTCGACTTCTTCATAAATGCTGCTGGGGTCTGTATAGCCGGCATCTGAACCTCCGCCAAGACCAGCTTCCTTCACATTCTCAAATTGGTCTATGTTTATAGCATCAACCGGCAAGTTACCCCAAGTAGCGGTGACAGCATCAGAAGTCATATAGACGACTGCCACCTTGCCATTGTTGAGTTTGATAATAGCAGCTCCGTTGTTTTGTTTCACTATTTTGCCAGCCGAACCAAAGCGGTTTATGAACGCTTTAAGGAGTTGGCGAAGTTTACCGTACATCTTGCCATGGGTGTGGTCTATGCTTACATAGAAATCTTTCACCTTGACATTGCTCCACTCGCAGCCAGCAGGCACTTGCTGTTCGTAGTAGCGATCTTCACCCCAGTAGTCGGTGTAGGCATATACGCTCTCCGTGTGATACGTCTGGTTGCTCAGGCATCCATCAAAATCCACTTTGAACGCAACCCCTTCGGAGAGCACTTGGCGAGAATATGCCAGAGTGCTTTTATACTCATACTCGTCGGCAGATGTGCCGTGATAAAGATAAGATGCAAGCGCAGTTACAGCCTGATGTGGCGTGGTCTGAAATGTGAGTCCGTCCAAACCATTTGCACTGAGCTGCATGTCATCAAAGAGAGCCGTAAAGTCCACATAGTCGCTTTCAACTTCGTCATCACCCATGCCAAGCGACACATCAACCATATCGGGAAGTTTCTTGAGTTGCTTGCCCTCTCTGTCTATTAGTGACCAAAAGTTGTCTGCCACTTTTACGAGAGTGTGCTCGCCATCAAACAGACGGAAAGCCACGAGATCCTGATATTTGTCATCGCCTATCTGGTTGTCGTCTTTGTCGATGAATTTCCATTTAGCATTATCATCCTCTATATTATAGACAGTGTATCCGTCACCATCGAAATTGATGTGGTCATACTTAGCACGGATAAGACTTTCACCGTCAATGTTCATCACACCATAAGAGTCTCCATTGCTATAAATAAAGCGGTTGTCAGAGATATTATAAATCTCCTTGAATTTGTCGGAGGGCTTCACCACCACTTCCTGCTTTTCGTTAATCAGTCCCCACCTCTTCTCGCCGTCAGACTCAACAGCGACTGCGAGAAGACCATCTTTCCACGCCGGACCTACTTCAGAGTATTTACTGCCACTTATTTCGAAGAGCTCATCACCCTTGGTGTCGAGCACGCTAAACTTTATGTTTTTCGTTCCGCCCCCTTCTTGCAGAGCCTTGGCATACTTCTCTTTTATTGCAACGAACTTGCCGTCGCTACAAGGCAATATAACGCAGTATTTTGCTGCCACAACACCTTTGCCCTTCTTGTTGATTACGCCATATAGCTCACCCGTCTTGTATACTGCATAGCCTTCGCTAAAAGGCTGCACACTGGTGACACTTTTGCCATCAACCTTGTCAATCACAGCCACTTCCTTACCTTCGGTATTGATAATAGTGACTGGACGATTGCGCTCAGCCACCAGCGCCACTCCGTCTGAAAAGAGCGTGGCTTGCACATATTCACCGCCCACCTTCTTGGGCTTTTCCTCGGCTTTGTAGATTTCCCACAGGTCATTATCGTTCTTGACCATGAACATACCCTCCTTTACGAGCGTGGGCTTGTTCTTGAATTCATCTTCATAGAGCACCTCACCACTGGGTGTGATTATGCCCCAAAGTCCTTTCTCCGACACTTTGAAAGGAATGCCTTCAAACTTAGAACTCTGATTCCCGCACGAGGCGAGGATGAGTAGCGCAATGAGCGCTGCAAAATAACTAATCTTATTTTTCATCGTTTGCTATTATGATTTATCAGTCTATAATCATGCAATGTGCCTGTCGGCACGCTTCTCTACACGCAAAAGTCTGGCAATCATGCCAAGCATCACTTCTAACGATCGACGCTTCATCGTTTAATCGTAAAGCGAAGCATAAATGTCAACGTTGCAAAAGTAATTATTTTTATGGAATTTTCAAGTATTCTACTATTTTATATACTTTAATAAGACTACCCCCCCCACGCAGAAACAATTTCACGACCATCTGAGCAAAAAAAAGCTGCAACTGTGCTCCAGCTTTAAAAAAGAGTTTGTAACTTTGCAGTCGCTTACGTTTTGCGTGGGCATTCAAACACATTATTATATACACTAAAGCAC
>CAVCAW010000026.1:0-4079 GCA_963600315.1 Bacteroidaceae bacterium
GAGCACCTGACTGTTAATCAGGGGGTCGTTGGTTCAAGCCCATCCTGAAGCGCAAGCAAAATCCGGGAGCGGATTTGCGTACGAAAGTACAAACAAAGCACACTACCACACAATGCTTCAGTAGCTCAGTTGGTTAGAGCACCTGACTGTTAATCAGGGGGTCGTTGGTTCAAGCCCATCTTGAAGCGCAAGAGAGTTTCAGGTTAGCCTCGTAACTCATCTTCTTTCATAGCAAATTGCTTCAATAGCTCAGTTGGTTAGAGCACCTGACTGTTAATCAGGGGGTCGTTGGTTCAAGCCCATCCTGAAGCGCAAACAAAAAAATCCGCAAAACGAATGTTCTGCGGATTTTTTGTTTATGATAGTTCTTCTGTCTAAACCGTTAGTTTTTGTGAGTCAGTAGAAATTTTGTTTTTTATAGAGCAGCCGCTCAAAAACATTTAGAAACAGAGAAGGTTTTATATTTGTTTAGTTAGCATGGGTTTTCCTATGCTCACCCGCTAGGACCGGGGAGTTATCAAACAAAACAAAATAAAACTATAACGACTTGCCAAGACATAGTCGCGGCAAGTCGTCATATATAAGTATCTAGTCGATGTTAGGTTAGTACTCGATAAGGTTGTGACCAGTCATCTCCTTGGGCTGCTCAAGTCCCATTATGTGCAGGATGCTCGGAGCCACGTCAGCAAGGATACCATTCTGCACCTTAGCATTTTTGTTTTCGGTTACATAAATGAATGGTACGGGGTTGAGCGAGTGGGCAGTGTTAGGTGTGCCGTCTTCGTTGACAGCATGGTCGGCATTGCCGTGGTCGGCTATGATGATTGTTTCATAGCCCGTCTCGTTGGCAGCCGTAATAACATCCTTCACACAGCTGTCTACAGCCGTAACGGCTTTCTCGATAGCTTCATAGACACCAGTGTGACCTACCATATCGCCATTGGCGAAATTAATCACGATGAAATTATATTCATCCTTCTTGATAGCCTCAACGAGTTTGTCCTTAACCTCATAGGCAGACATTTCTGGCTGGAGATCATAGGTAGCAACTTTGGGAGAAGCTACAAGGATGCGGTCTTCACCTTCATATGGAGTCTCACGACCGCCATTGAAGAAGAATGTAACGTGAGCATATTTCTCGGTCTCAGCTGTGTGTAGCTGCTTTAGTCCCTTAGAGCTGACATATTCGCCGAGTGTATTCTCCACATTTTCTTTCGGGAACAAGATACCTACACCCTTGAAGTTGGCATCATAGGGAGTCATGCAGTAATACTTAAGATTGGGTATAGTCTGCATTCCCTCTTCGGGCATATCCTGCTGGGTGAGCACTACGGTCAGTTCCTTAGCGCGGTCATTGCGATAGTTGATGAATACTACCACATCACCTTCCTTAATACGTCCGTCGACATTGGCATTCACCAGCGGCTCCATGAATTCATCAGTATCCTTGTGGTCTTCGGAGTCAGAATCATAGCAGAACTGCACGCCTTCAACCATGTCGTCGACCTCCTTGCCCTTGCCGCTGACGAGCTGGTCGTAGGCCACCTTGACGCGGTTCCAGCGCTTGTCGCGGTCCATGGCATAGAAACGGCCGATAATGGAAGCTATGGCAGCTCCGTTGTCTTGGCACACACCGGTGAGCTTCTCGATGAAGCCCTTGCCCGAGCGTGGGTCGGTGTCGCGGCCGTCCATGAAACAGTGTACGAAGGTCTGGCCGTCAAGACCATATTCGTGGGCTATCTCCACGAGCTTAATCAAGTGGTCGAGTGAAGAATGGACACCGCCAGTTGAGGTAAGTCCCATGAGGTGGAGGTTCTTGCCGTTTTCCTTGGCATAGGTGTAGGCTTCGTTCACTCTGTCCTTAATAGATCCGTCCGCACATGCGCGGTTAATCTTCACGAGGTCTTGATAGACAATGCGCCCAGCGCCTATATTGAGGTGACCCACCTCCGAATTACCCATCTGCCCATCAGGCAGTCCCACATACTCGCCACTGGCCTGCAGCTCCGAGTGAGCGTAGGTCTGATTAAGGTAATCCATGTAAGGAGTCGGGGTCGAATAGATTACGTTGCCCTTGTCCTTGTTGCCGATTCCCCATCCATCGAGAATCATAAGAAGTGCTTTCTTTGCCATCGTTGTTATGTTTTGTGTATCTGTAAATCCGTATGTTATTTCTAATTAAAATTTGTTGTTACCAAATCGGATCTTTGCTTTCTGACGTGCAGCATGCATAATGTTCAGTTGCAATCAGCATTGCTCTTGACAACAATCAGCATTGCGCCTGCACGCCCCCGTCTGTCATCAACCTATGCACCCTGAATAATCTCGATATCGGTGCTTGCGCCGGTGGTCGAGACAAGAGTAACCTTGCCAGTGCGCGATGTTCCCGTAGTATTGGGCGTCAGAGAGATATTGGCCTCAAATGCCACTCCGTCTTTTGTGCCGACATAGGTCTCGTTGGGCACAGTTATCCACGAATTGGTGGTAGTGATGCTGGTCGCAGCATAGACGGTGAATGCAATTTTGGTGGAGACATCGCTGCTGTTCAGTCTCACCAAGAACGGTGAAGTGTTGACGGCCTGGCTTTTGGCTGGCTGCGTCACGTTAAGATAACCAAGCTGCTTGACTATCAGTCTCACTGTCTTTTTGTTTGCCTCCACGCTGATGCTGGTTTCACGGTCAGCGCCAGTAGTGTTGGCACTGAGCGTTATGCGTTCCTTGCGTCTGAGGGCTTGTCCGTAGACATAGGTGATATTATAGTTAATGGTGGACAACGACGAGGTATTGAACTTTATCCAATCGCAGTTGGTGTTGGCCTGCCAGCTGTCTGACGAAACAACCTCCAGCGAGTCGTTGGTCTGGTCAGCATAGTAGCCAATCGGATTAGAGTCGGAAGATACGGCACGAATGTTGAGTGTGTGAAACTCGTTGTCGTCGTTGCTGCAGCTTGCGAGCAAAGCAAAAAGGCACGGCATCACAGCCAGCGCTAGTGAGAGCTTTTTCATCATCGTTGTTGTTTTTGTTTTAATTTTTGCAAAGTTACTAATTTATTTCCGCCCTTATAGGCAATGCAAGGGCAAAAACGGGAGGAAACGTTTGGGCATTGACGAAGAAAATCATAATTTTGCACTTGCGGAGCAACCTCTCTGTAGATTTCTCCGCATGCCCTTTGCACAAAAGGACGCTCGAATGGTGGAATCGGTAGACACGAGGGACTTAAAATCCCTTGCCCCGGAAGGGGCGTGCGGGTTCAAGTCCCGCTTCGAGTACAACTTGCATGTGCACCAAGAGAATACCTCGTGCTCACATCGACGCAAAAAAGCCGCAAGCGTTCATAACGTTTGCGGCTTTTTTGCGTTTGTGTAGATTTGGTCTCAGCGAGAGACCTCGGTCGCCCCGTCTAACCAGGGAAACCTTTGGAGTCACCGTCTACCTCAATAGATGAATATTGAGCTTGTCGCACTCGGTGCGCATCTGCTCTGGCCAAATGGAGCACTGGATTTCGCCGATGTGGGCTTTCTTGAGATAGAGCATACATAGGCGCGACTGACCAATGCCACCGCCGATACAGAGCGGCAGGGTGCCATCGAGAAGACGACGATGGAAATAGAGTTCCTTGCGGCTCTCTTTGCCGCTCGTCTTGAGCTGGCGCAGCAGGGTCTCCTTGTCCACGCGGATACCCATCGACGAAATCTCCACCGCACGGTTGAGCACTTCACTCCATATCATGATGTCACCATTGAGGCCCGGCAGACCGAGGCTCGAGATGGTGGAATAGTCATCGTAGTCGGGGGCGCGACCATCGTGAGGCTTGCCATCGCCCAACTCACATCCTATGCCGATAATAAACACAGCACCCTTTTCGCGGGTAATGGCATTCTCGCGCTCCTTGACCGTCATGTCGGGATACATCTGGCGAAGTTGCTCTGCGTGGATAAAGAATATCTCTGACGGCAGTGTCGGCTTGATTTGCGGATAGGTTTCACACACGAGGAATTCCGTGCGCAACAATGCCGCATAGATGTCGTTTACTATTGACTTCAAGAAGTCTATATTGCGCTGGTCAGCGGTGATGACAC
>CAVCAW010000027.1:0-7650 GCA_963600315.1 Bacteroidaceae bacterium
TACCCGGACTCGAACCAGGAAAGGCAGGACCAGAATCTGCAGTGTTACCATTACACCATATCCCAATGCTTTTCTGAGTGCAAAATTAGAACTTTCCATTTAAACGACAAAGAAAAATCGGATTTTTTTATTTCGATGTCGTTTGGCATGATATCTGTAATCTGTTTTTTAGCCGAAGACCTTTAAAAAGTCTTTCAGCTACAGTAAATTGAAAGAAAAAGAACTATTTTTGCACATTGAATTTTTAAAGTAACAGAATGCAGAAGATTGCGAAGAAAAAGAGCTTGTTGCAAGTTGTGATAGACGGCATACAAGAAAAGAAAGGCCACAATTTGGTAGTCGCTGACCTTACGGAAATCAGCGATTGTATATGCAACTATTTTGTTATCTGCCAAGCTAATACCCCGACTCAGACCGAAGCCATCGCAGGTTCGGTGAGCGACATGGTGCGTGAGCAGCTTGGCGAGAAAGCCATAGGCGTGTGCGGTCTGGAAAATGGTTATTGGATAGCCATGGATTATGGCGATGTTATCGTACACGTCATGTTGCCCGATGCCCGCGAATACTACGACTTGGAGCACCTTTGGGCAGACGCTAAGATTACAGAGATAGCCGACCTTGACTAATTTTTCACTCTTCCCCGCCAGGGGCTTTTGCGCAACGTCGGCTTACAGCTGTTCGTCGTCGCTATAGTTTTATTTCCTATTTTTAAATATCATGAGCAACGATAAAAATAACATGAAGATGCCCAAGTTCAATCTCAACTGGGCGTATTTCGTGGTCATCTTGATATTCGGCTACCTCTTGTGGAGCAATTCGGGCGGCAGTTCCAGCTTCCAGAAAGAGGTGGCATACACCGAGTTCAAGGACTATGTGCGCAAGGGCTACGCCTCCGACATTACAGTCAACAAGGGCGATGGCAACGTGCGTATGTACATAAAGAAACCCTATGTAGGCGAAATATTCGGCAAGGCAGCCGAGGCTGGCAACCGTCCGTCGGTAGTGGCAGAATTCTCTAGTGTTGACAATGTTGATAACTTTCTCAGCACTGAGCGCACCGCCGGACACTTCGTGGGTAAGGTGACCTATGACTCCAATAGCAGTTTCTTCGGCTCATTGTTTTTCTCAACAATATTGCCCGTGGTACTGTTTGTGGCACTCTGGCTGTTCATTATGCGCCGTGCAGGCGGTGGTGGCTCTGGCGGCGGAATCTTTTCCGTTGGCAAGAGCAAGGCACAGCTCTACGAAAAGGGTGCCAAGATGCACATCACATTCAACGATGTGGCTGGTCAGGACGAAGCCAAACAAGAAGTGCAGGAGATAGTCAAGTTTCTCAAGGACCCCGGCAAGTATACTGAGCTGGGTGGCAAGATACCCAAGGGTGCACTGCTCGTAGGTCCTCCGGGAACGGGCAAGACGCTCCTGGCCAAGGCTGTAGCGGGCGAGGCCAATGTTCCGTTCTTCTCGCTGTCGGGTAGCGATTTTGTCGAGATGTTTGTAGGTGTGGGTGCTAGCCGAGTGCGCGACCTCTTCCGCCAGGCCAAGGAAAAAGCACCGTGCATCATTTTTATTGACGAAATCGATGCTGTTGGTCGTGCCCGTGGCAAAAATCCGTCGATGGGCGGCAACGATGAGCGCGAGAATACACTCAACCAGTTGCTCACCGAGATGGACGGCTTTGGCACCAACAGCGGAATCATCGTGATGGCAGCCACCAACCGTGCCGACATTCTCGACAAGGCACTGCTCCGCGCCGGACGTTTTGACCGCCAGATACACGTTGACCTGCCAAACCTCCATGAGCGCAAGCAGATTTTCAACGTCCACATGAAACCGCTGAAAATGGACAATACCGTCGACGTGGATCTCCTCTCGCGCCAGACCCCCGGCTTCTCGGGAGCCGACATCGCCAATGTGTGCAACGAGGCTGCCCTCATTGCTGCCCGTGGCGACAAAAATGCAGTGGGAAGACAAGACTTTCTCGATGCCATCGACCGCATAGTGGGCGGTCTGGAGAAAAAGACCAAGGTGATGACGCAAGAAGAGAAGCGCGGCATCGCCATTCACGAAGCCGGTCATGCCACCATATCGTGGTTCTGCCAGTATGCCGATCCGCTCATCAAGGTCACCATCGTGCCGCGCGGTCAGGCTCTCGGAGCCGCTTGGTATCTGCCTGAGGAGCGCGTCAACGTCACCAAAAACCAGATGCTCGACAAGATATGCTCACTTGTGGGTGGACGTGCAGCCGAGGAGCTTTTTCTGGGTACTATATCCACTGGGGCGCTTAATGACTTGGAGCGTGCCAACAAGATGGCTTACAGCATGATAGCCTACTACGGCATGAGCGACAATCTCTACAATGTGAGCTACTACAACATGGGCAACGATTACTTCAAACAGCCTTATTCTGACCTCACTGCACAAAAGATTGACGAAGAGGTCAAGGAGCTTATCGCACAGCAGTATGAGCGTGCCAAGAAGATTCTAACCGAGCACAGCGAGGGCCACGGCAAGGTGACCCAGATGCTCATGGATCGCGAGGTAATCTTCGCAGAAGACGTGGAGAACGTCTTTGGCAAGCGTGCGTGGGTCAGCCGCTCTGACGAAATTATCGCCGAGAACGAGCGTATCGACAAGGAGCGCGCAGAGGCTGAAAAGCGTGAGGCCGACGAGAAAGAGCGCAAGCAAAAAGCCGAGATTGACAAGATTTTGGACGAAGCAGGTGTAACTGCCAGTGCCGATGCGCAAGACCACGTGGCAGATGTTGGCTCCCCTGAGGGTGGGACAGACAAGCCCGATACCGACCCGTCAGACGCCCTTGGTGGCAATGGCGACGGCGAGACAGACCGCCCTGAGAAATAGCCTCAGTCAATACACACATACACACGATAGCATTTCCTTTTGACATGAAATCAAACATTCTACAGAGAACTTTGTCGGGTCTTGTCTATGTGGCAGTCATGGTTGGGTGCCTCATAGCCGGGCGTGACACCTACTGCGTATTGTTTGCCGTAATCACGGCACTGCTGCTCAACGAGTTCAACCACCTGTTGGCGGAGCATCATCTGGCGCGCGTCAACAATACCGTGTCAATCATCAGCGGTGTATACCTGTTTCTCGCAATGTTTCTCTATAGCTCCGAGATGGTAGACGGCGTGATTTTTGCGCCCTACATACTGTCGCTGGTCTTTGTGCTCGTCAGCGGTCTTTATTCGGGCCACGAAGCCCCCGTGGCAACGTGGGCATACAGCTTTGCCGGTCAAGTGTTTATCGCACTGCCGCTGAGCTTGATGAACCTGTTGGCATTCAATGGCTTCTATGACTACGTATTGCCGTTGGCTCTCTTCGTGTTCTTGTGGCTTAGCGACACTGGCGCCTATTGCTTCGGTTGTGCACTGGGCAAAAAAATCCCCTATAAACTCTTTCCCTCCATTTCGCCCAACAAGACATGGGCAGGCAGCATAGGTGGTGGTATCACAGTGCTGCTTGGTGCCACCTGCTTCTATCTCATCACCGAGAGTGGCAGTCTACTCTTTTGGCTCGGTTTCGGTCTCACGGTGTGTGTGGCAGGCACGTGGGGCGACCTCGTGGAGAGCCAATTCAAGCGTCAGCTTGGCATCAAGGATAGCGGCAACTTTATGCCCGGTCACGGTGGAGTGCTTGATCGTTTCGACAGCTCCTTGCTAGCCATTCCTGCCTCTGTGGTCTATATCCTCATGGTTCTTTAGCAACACGGCTGCACTGCGCATCGAGACCTGGCAAACCGTATATATGCCGACATCTGCCCGATGCAATGCTTACCACAAGCACCGCTGACTACACAAGGCAGGGTTGGCTCGCTGAAATGCTGGCAGTGACTCTTTGAAAAATCTTTCTTCAGCCTTGTCTGTTGCGAGATGACATACAAAGAAGGTCAACCTAACAAGCAGGTTGGTACTGACTACTATGAACACTTATGCTTGATAATGCTTCTCCCTTAATAATATCTTGTGCACCCCAAATAATAATCAACAATGAGAAAGATTACCGCCTTTGTTATGGCCATTATGGCTTGTTTTAACCTTGCGCAAGCCAACGATGGCGTCTTCTTTGCTCGTGGCAGTTTCCTCGTGCCAATATACGAAACGGACATTGCTGCCGCCAAGGAGATACTCACCATTACTATCGGCACTGACAACTATGCCACGATAGACGTCTACTACGAATTTATGAACAACGGTCAAGCCAAAACCGTGAAGATGGCTTTTGAGGCTATACCGCAGTATAATGACATTGAACCGATGAACCGCAACGGTGTCCACCCCTACATAAAAGATTTCGTAGTGAACATGAACGGCATGCAACTGCCTTACAAAAACAATATCGTAGCATTCTTCGGAACCAGCGACGAGCGTAGCAACGACTTGGTTCCACTTGATATTACCCAGTGGAAGAGCTGTGATGAAATGCCCGACTCCATAGTCAGCGGCGAACTTTACAACCCTGCGCTCGACAGCATCATACCCTATGCCTACGCCTATTGTTTCGATGCGCCCTTCAAGCAAGGCCTCAATATAGTGCACCACACCTATCGCTACCGCATGAGCTATAATGTCTCAGAAGTGTTTAATATTCCCTATTGGCTCACACCAGCAACCCGTTGGGCCAACCGTCAGGTCGACGACTTTACTCTTATCATAAAAGCTGAAGACACCACCGAGTTCTGTCTTGCCAATTCGCTCTTCAGCGCCGCACCTTTTGTATCAGCCAAAGGGTGCGAAATCTACCACCTGACCTCGGAGTTTGGCGAGAACTTCATCTTTACGACCCTTTTTCCTGACGACACCATCACCTGGCACTGCCACAATTTCAGTCCTAAAACCGACATGAGTATCAATGCCCCCTCGTGGGGTGAGCATAGCGTCTTGAGCAAATGCACAACCTCTGCCAAGGTTGTAGTCGATGCCCAGGGCAATGAATATCGATACTTGGCCGATAGTGGTGACAACTATTTTGTTGAGGCACAAGACTATGCCACAGTGCCCAAGAAGGGGTGCAGCGTGAAAGAATACAGCGCCCAAAACGGGCAGGGATATCTGGTTATCAACGGCGAGGCTGCCAGACGTGTCAACGTGCGTCAGCGCCCAACCACCCGAAGTTCAGTAATATGTACCATCGGCGACACTGAGGGTGAGCTTCCCGAGGTCTACCCCTGTCTGGGAGTCTCAATTACACACGACGACAGTATGTGGTACAAGACCAAAGTCAATGGCAAGATTGGCTACATTCGCCAAAACCTCATGTTGTGGAACGCCATTAACACCTACTAACACCTAAGCTAAGCTAAAATACATCGAATCGTGCCGCAAATGCTTGGCATGACGATGCAATTTCGGCGGAAACTGATGTCGATTTCGGTGGAAACGTTTGTTTGTTTCGGCGGAAACGGTCAAACGTTTCCGCCGAAATGTTATTGCAAGCTCAAGCTTTAGAGACCAGATGTGCGGTCTTTTGTAGGCTGGGCTGGGTGTGATTTTTCGGTAAGGTTGAGGAAATGGTTTAGTCCTGCTGAGTGCTGTCGCTTAGCCTGTTGACTATCAGTGCTGCGGCTCGTGAGGGTGCTCCGGGCTCGCCGAGCCTGGCGGTCATTTCGGCATAGCCTTTGAGTTGGGCGTCACGTGCGGTGCCTCCCTTGATGATTGAGAGTAGGTGGGTGCGAATGTTGGCAACGTTCATTTGGTCGCCTACCAGTTCGGGAACGAGCTGGCGATCGACTATGAGGTTGACCAGTGAGATGTATTTCACCTTGAGGAATAATTTGCGCAGCAAGGCGAAGAGCTTGCCCATGCTGATGTAGTAGCACACGGTTTGAGGCACACCGAAGAGGGCAGTCTCCAGCGTGGCTGTGCCCGATGTGACGAGAGCTGCCTCGGCATGGGATAGAATTTCGAATGTGCTGTCACGCAGGGTGAAGATGTGTCGGGCGGCGTCGCCTGCCGTACGTCCGATGTTGTCACGGTAGAATGTGTCGTCGATGCCCGGTGCGGCACCTATGAGCAGCTGGTAGCCGTTTTGGGTGCATGGCAGGGCGGCTGTTATCATGCGGGTGAGGTTGTCCTTGATTTCTTGTCGGCGCGAACCTGGCAGCAGGGCTATGATGGGCTTGTTGGGCAGGTTGTGCTTGTCGAGGAATGTGGTGAGTTCATCGTTGTGGTGGGTTCTCCATAGTGATATTTCGTCAACCGACGGATTGCCAACATAGTCGATGGGGTAGTGGTGTTTGTCGGTGAAGAACGGCACTTCGAACGGCAGTATGGAGTAGAGGTGGTCTACGTCGCGGCGTATGTTGTTGATGCGGTGTTCCTTCCATGCCCATATCTTGGGTGAGATATAGTAGTGGACGGGAATGTTGGTGTGTGTCTTGATGTAGTGGGCTATCTTGAGGTTGAATCCGGGATAGTCTACCAAGATGAGTGCGTCGGGTTGCCACTCCACGATGGACTGTCTGCACTGCTTCATGGCGCGCAGAATGGTGCGGGCGTGCATCACTACTGGTATGAAGCCCATGTAGGCTATGCTGCTGTAGTGGCATAGCAGAGTGCCGCCTGCCGCTTGCATTTTGTCGCCGCCGTAGCAGCGGAATTGTGCGTGCGGGTCGGTCTGCTTGAGGGCTTTCATGAGGTTGGAGGCGTGGAGGTCTCCGCTGGCTTCGCCTGCTATGAGGAAGTATTTCATGTTGTTAGTGGTGTCTTGGTTGAGTGTCTACAATTCCCATTCGTCGAGCGATGTCATCATTCGTTGGTCTGTAGGGTCGGTCATGACTGGCGTGATGGCTACGTAGTCGTGAGCGAGTGCCCATAGGTCGGTGGTGTCGTCGTCGGGTTCTTCGTTGACGTTTTCGCCTGTGAGCCAGAAGTATTTGCCCCCACGCGGGCAGTTGCACGGCTCAAACTCGTCGACCCACCGGCTGTAGGCCAAGCGGCAGGGCCGTATGCCCTTAATCTCAGTTGAAATGGGGAAATTTACGTTGAGGTAGGTGCCAAACGGCATGTCGTGCTGCATCACCTGCTCCACGATGTGGCGGCACAGGGGCGCAAGATGGCTGAGGTCGGCTTCGGGGTCGGGATTGAGCGACGAGAATGCTATCGATGGTATGCCGTGGAGTGCGCCTTCGGTGGCTACTGCCACAGTGCCCGAATAGTGCACGTTGACCGATGCGTTGCTGCCGTGGTTGATGCCCGACACTATGAGGTCGGGCTGTCTGACGAGTAGCTGATTGAGCGCCAGCTTGATGCAGTCGGCTGGGGTGCCGGAGCAGGCATAGATGCTTACGCCGTCGCCCGAACTGATGTGTTTGCAACTGACTGGCACGGTGCTGGTGACAGAGCAAGCTGCGCCCGATCTGGGGCCATTGGGTGCTACGACAAACAAGTCGCCCAGGGGTTTGAGTGCCTCGGCAAGGATGTGTATGCCCTTGGCAGTATAGCCATCGTCGTTGGATATGAATATCAGTGGTTTCATGTGCGGGTGGTTTGATGCAAAGGTAGTGTATTTTGGTGGTTATGACGATGCGTCGGGCTGCCTTTTTGACAGGCGAGGTGGTAATGGGACATTGTTGTTCCTTTTTTTTTTTCTTTTTTAGATTTTTTATACAGCGGAATAATGGACGGA